>NZ_JAUOES010000006.1:0-251563 GCF_031932065.1 Shewanella scandinavica | reverse complement strand
CTGGATTTGACTGGCGGCTTAACCAACAATCTCGCCTATCGCTTTGGCGCCTATTATCAGCAGGAAGATAGCTTTCGGAATAATGCCGATAGCCAAAATGCTGAAGTGGCGGGTGGGTTACTCTACGAAATCAGTGATGATACTAAGCTCACCACGACCTTCGATATCATTAAGCAGGATTTAGGCGGCAATCGACTGCGCGGCGTGCCTGTCGATAATGACGGTAATTTCCTTGTTGCGCCATCCTATAATGCCAATGAGAAGAGTGACTTCCAGAAGATGGATGCACTGGTGCTGCAATCGATTCTCGATCATCAATTCACCGATAACTTCTCTGTCAAGACGCAGATCCGTTATCTGAATAATGATTCCACGCAGCAATATCATGAATCGAGAGGTTGGGCGACCTTAGATGCCAATAAAAAGCCCATTATGGGTGATGGCACCATTAAGCGTGAATACCGAGTGCAAGCTCGTGCCAACGATGAAATCAGTTTAACCAATGATTTTGTTTATGCATTCGATGCCTTAGGTTTTGAACATGAGTTCCTGTTTGGTGGCGATTATCACTATGTTGAAACCGAATATAGCTACAAGTTGGCGACGGATAAAACAGGTGTTGGCAACCTGAATATTTTTGACCTTAATTATGGTGAAACTGACCCAAGTACTTATACGCTGCAAGACAAAAATACCGATGGCACTCGCGCTAACCGCTATGGCGTGTATGTGCAGGAACATCTGCACTTTAATGAACAGTGGTCATTGATTGCTGGTCTGCGTTTCAGCCAGTTTGATGACTATGATAAAAAGACGGGGTTCTCCTTCAGCGATAACGCGATAACGCCAAGAGCTGGGCTTAATTATCGTCCAATCGATTCAATGTCCTTTTATTTGAATTACTCAGAGAGCTTCAATCCAGCATCTTTAACCGATCAAGCACAAGATATTGCTGACGGTTTCCTCGATCCAGAAACGGGTAATCAAATTGAACTTGGGATGAAAAATGAGTGGCTTGATGGCCAGTTCATGACCACGCTCGCGGTATATCGCATTGAAAAACAAAATGTCGCTCAAGCTAACCCTTTAAATACTGGCGATGACGATGGCATTCCCGCTTTACTTAATTTGGGTGAAGTACACAGTCAAGGGGTTGAATGGACGCTGGTGGGGGATTTAACCGATAACCTGACTGTCACGGCAAACTATGCTTATAACGAGACTGAAGTGGTTAAAGGAGTCACTAACGACAGTTTAACCAATACCTTTGACAGTAAGCACTTTGCCAATGCGCCGCGTCATCAAGCGGGAATATGGACCCGTTACGATATCAATGCACTCGATTCGGCGATTGCCTTTGGTATGGACTATGTGGGCGAGCAGTTCAGCCTCGATGGTCAAATAGTGAAGCCCCATACGATTTTTGACATGAGCTGGACGACTCAGTGGGATCAAACTCAAGTTCGTTTAAATCTTAAAAATATCTTCGACAAAGAATATGCCGTCAGTGGGTTTAGCGAACGTAATGGCCATTTCCCCGGTGAGCCGCGCAATATCACGTTAGAACTGAGTCATAAGTTTTAATGCATTGATGTGAAAATAGCTTGTTCGTTAAGGATGACGAACAAGCTAGCCTGCCTAACCTTGCTTATCACTGCCGTAATTTCTGCCAGTATTTGCTGTCGTTATCATCACCGGCTAATGCTTGCACATTATCTTAATAGTATTTTCCTATTAAGATGATAGCTTCTATCCGTTATCCTTTCTCATTTAGCTTGTTTAGACTCGCCTTATATGAATTATTCGATAAGGTTTTACTATGCACGCCGTCAGCCACTTAGCTTCCAAAGACGCTCAATCTAATGCTAGCCCACAGGTGGCCTTGATTGCAGAAGGAGGTGGTCAGCGCGGTATTTTCACAGCTGGCGTACTCGATGCTTGGCTTGATGACGGCTTCGATCCCTTTGATTTATTTATTGGTACTTCTGCTGGCTCACAGAATCTCAGCAGTTTTTTGGCCCGTCAAAAAGGTTATGCCAAACGCTTGATCCGCGGTTTGTCGCGGCATAAACGTTTCTATCGACTCGGTAGGGGGTTAGTCGGCGGCAATGTGGTCGATTTAGATTGGTATTTTGAGCAGACTAGACAAGGGATGTTCAAATTAGATCTTAATGCGGCAACAGCCTCACTCGGTGATCGGCAGCTACTGATCACCACCACCAATGCCAGTGATCGCAAGGGATATTTTTTAAGTCCAAGCAGTAAAAGCCAGTGGCGCGAATTGCTTAAAGCCTCCAGCGCATTACCATTTTTGTATAAACAAGGGGTGAAACTCACGCCTTGGCTAAATGATAATGCCTGTAATAGTGACAAAGCCTGTAATAACGATGCGGCTAATCATAGCGGGTCGCATCACAGCGCAGCATTGAGCGAATCTATCGACAGTGATTTTTATCTCGACGGCGGCTTAGCCGCGCCTTTGCCTGTGCGTGAGGCCTATCGTCGTGGTGCCCGCAAAATTGTGGTGATCCGCACTGTGAGCGAAGATTTTCAGGCGCAATCTGCTTGGGTTCACAAGCTAAAATCGTGGATTTGTGTTTCTGGTTTTTGCCCGAAAACCATAGATTATTTAGTGCAGCATGAACAAGCCTATCAGGATGAATTGGACTTTATCGCTAATCCGCCAGAGGATGTGGAGATAGTGCAGATTTTTGCCGCTGAAAATTTGCAGAGTAAGTTACTGGGTAGCACCGATGCCGATTTACGCCACGATTACCATGCGGGCATAAGTGCTGGAAAGCAGTTTTTAACCCAAGATCCGATGGCATTGACGCCGATGAATGTTCATTTTCACACTCAAGTGCAAACCAACGCTCACACTCAAACCCACATTCAAGCTCACTCTCAAGCTAACTCTCAAATCCAGCCATTTAGTGCGCTGTCGGCCTAGCTTGGTTTCGAGTTAAGCCACAATGTAGTGCGTGAGTAAGCAATAAAAGTAAACTGTATCGAAATACAAAAGCCACCCTAGGGTGGCTTTTGTGGTTGGCTATCTTAACCAGTTTATCAATCCAGCTGATTCACTTAGCTTATTAATTTAGCGTATTAACCTAGTTTATCAACTGAGCACTTTAACGTTAGGCTATTAATAACTTGAGGTGTGTACAGAGCGTACTGCTCGGCCCGATGGGTCGATAATGCCGCGTAAGCTTTCGTCCCAAGCTAATGCTTCTGGCGTTGAACAGGCGACGGATTTACCACCTGGAACCGTTTCAGCAGCGCCGCTCAGTGGATAATGTTCCTCAAAGAAGCAGCGATAGAAATAGGCTTCTTTGGTTTCTGGCGTGTTGTATGGGAAACGGAATTTCGCGTTTGCCAATTGTAAATCTTCCACCCGCGCTGCAGCTTGTTCTTTCAAACCGTCAATCCAAGAGTAGCCTACGCCGTCACTGAATTGTTCCTTTTGACGCCATGCCACTTCTTTTGGCAATTTATGCTCAAAGGCTTGGCGCAGAATGTGTTTCTCGATACGACCATCCTTAGACATTTTTGCTTCAGGGTTGATGCGCATCGCCACATCCATAAACTCTTTATCGAGGAAGGGCACGCGGGCTTCTAATCCCCAAGCGGCCATGGCTTTGTTGGCACGCAGACAATCGAACAGATGCAGCTTATCGAGTTTGCGGACTAATTCCTCGTGGAATGCCTGTGCGTTTGGCGCTTTATGGAAGTATAAATAGCCGCCAAATAGCTCATCAGCACCTTCACCCGATAACACCATCTTAATGCCCATAGCTTTGATTTTACGCGCCATTAAATACATAGGTGTCGCGGCACGTATGGTGGTGACATCGTAGGTTTCTAAGTGATAGATCACTTCTTTAATAGCATCTAAGCCTTCTTGGAAGGTGAAATGGATCTCATGGTGAATCGTACCAATGGCATCTGCGACCTTTTTGGCGGCGATTAAATCCGGCGCGCCTTTTAAGCCGACGGCAAAGGAGTGAAGCTGTGGCCACCAAGCGCCCGTTTCACCATCGTCTTCGATGCGGCGTTTAGCAAAGGTTTGAGTAATCGCTGAGATAACCGATGAATCTAATCCACCCGACAGCAACACACCATAGGGCACGTCAGACATTAATTGGCGTTTAACCGCCGCTTCTAACGCGTCACGCAATTCTTCCTGGCTGGCTGGGTTATCTTTAACCGCATCATAGCTTTGCCAATCGCGAGTGTAGTATTTAACGGCTTCACCATCTTTTGAATAGAGATACTGGCCAGGTTGGAATTCTTCTACGGTTTTACATACCGGCATCAGGGCTTTCATTTCCGAGGCAACATAGAAGTTACCCGCAGCGTCACGGCCTGTGTATAGCGGGATGATCCCCATGTGATCGCGGCCAATTAGGTAGCAATCTTGGGCTTTGTCATATAACACAAAGGCGAAGATACCGTTTAATTTATCAAGAAATTCAGTGCCGTATTCTTGATACAGCGCCAAAATGACTTCACAGTCAGAGTTGGTCTGATAGCTGTACTTATCGCCTAACTGGGCTTTCAATTCTTTGTGGTTATAGATTTCACCGTTAACTGCGAGGATCAAGCTGCCATCTTCGGTCAGCAGCGGCTGAGCACCGTGTTCAATGTCAACAATGGCTAAACGTTCGTGGGCAAGAATTGCCTTATCACTGGCATAAATACCTGACCAGTCAGGGCCACGGTGGCGCATTAGCTTAGACATTTCTAGCGCGACTTGGCGCAGTTCTTTGGCATCAGATTGGATATCTAAAATCGAAAAGATTGAACACATAGTACAACTCCCACACTGTCTGTCATTTGAGGATGTCTCAATTGAGGTTTAATGTGCCAGCAATTTAGGCATTTGCCAAACACTATTTTTGATGTTTTATCTGTTTATTGGTGTTTTTGTTGATTTTGATGTTTATGTTTAATGCTTTTATTTGAGAATAATTCATTTAATTTGCGTTATTTTTGGTGATTTGTTTTTATTGTCTGATTTGACGTGAGAGGTTTTGGGGAATTCACAATGTGTTTTGAAAAAGTGTCGATGACAGAAAAACCGCTAAAAAAGACCTTAAACAATGAGTTGTCCCGTTTAAGTGTTTTATTTTTAATCAATTTATGCGCCGAGTTTGACATCAACCAATGGCATAAGCCTATGCAGAATGGTGTGGCAGGATGGATATTTCGCGATAACTGTATTGTTTGTGAGCTGAAAACAAAAAAGCACGTGAATGGCTCACGTACTTTTTAATCTTGTTTGGCGCTTTGCCGTGCTGGCTGAGATGGCGCTTTATTCAGCTGGTGCTTTATTTCGCAGGAGCGACTAGCGGGCGTCAATAAGAATAAGAGACGACTAACCAAGTCGCCTCTCACAAGCTGTCACTGATACAAGCTGCTATTTTGTATCTGTCACAAGCGTCGTTTTAGCTGGGCGCAGGCTATTGAACTCTGTGCCTTGATAGTATCCCGGCCAATCTTTGCTGTTGCCCAATGTGCGCGTGACTTGGTAGTAGATTTGCAAATCTTGCAGCGCGCCGCTCAAATCCCAGTCTTCATGGTATTCATCGCAGACATTGTGATAACAGCCTTTCATTGTGGCTTGCATCTGGGTTTTATAAGCCGCCGTGGTCTCATTAACGGGGTCGCTACCGCCGCCGGCAAAGACCGCTGGGACGCCCAGTTTGGCAAAGCTGAAATGATCTGAACGGAAGAAACCGCCCGAAGCGGGATTTTTCTCACCCATGGCGATGCGGTTCTGTTGTTTCGCCGCATCAATAAGGTAAGTTTCTAACTCAGATTTCCCTTTGCCGACAATCGTAAAATCCTTGGTTTTGCCGTAGATATTGGTGCTGTCGAGGTTTAGCACTGCCACGGTTTTGTCGATAGGATAAAGTGGATTGGCAGCGTAATAGCGCGAACCGAGTAAGCCCTGTTCTTCACCTGTGGTGGCAATAAAGGTGACCGAGCGCGCTAAACCGTGGCCTTGATTCGCATTGTCGGTTAATTGTCTGGCGATCTCGAGAATGCCGGCAGTGCCCGAGGCGTTGTCCATGGCGCCGTTGTAAATCTGATCGCCTGCTTTCGTCTCGTCTTTACCTATGTGATCCCAATGGGCGGTGTAGAGGATCTGCTCGTCGGCTTGTGTGCTGCCGGGGAGCGTGGCGACTACGTTGTAGCTATTCGCGTATTCGGCTTTATTTTTAAAGGCGATACTGGCCGTTTGCTCAAGGGGGACATTGATTGGGCTGTCGGCGGCGCGCGCCATCAAGCTCGGCAGTGATAAACCCGCTTTATCAAACAGCTGGGTTGCTGCGTCCAATGTAAGCCAGCCTTCGACTTTGATGCGGCTATCTTGTTCGGCTTTACTCAGCACTAGATCTTGCTGTGGCCCAGTCCAGCTATTTTCTACCACAGACCAAGGATAAGAGGCGGGCTCAGTATCATGGATGATCAGTGCACCAAGGGCGCCTTGACGGCTGGCCTCTTCAAACTTATAGCTCCAGCGGCCGTAATAGGTCATGGCTTTGCCATTGAACTTACCCGAGTCAGGGCGGGCAAAGCCGGGGTCGTTGACTAAGATCACCGCAATTTTGCCTTTCATGTCGAGATCTTGGTAATCATTCCAACCATATTCTGGTGCGTTCACTCCATAGCCAACAAAGACTAATGGCGCGTTCTCAATGTTAATGCCACCGTTATCGTGACGACTGCTGAGCACCAGATCTTTTCGGTATTTAAAGGGTAATCCTGCCAGCGTGACTTGCTGCGCTTCATCTGCGGTATAGCTGACCATAGGCACAGGTTGTAAAAAGCTGCCTTGGTATGCGCCCTTGAGTCCCATCTCTGTAAAGGCTTTAGTCAAATAGTCCAAGGTGAGTTTTTCACCGTGAGTAGTCGGTGCTCGACCTTCAAATTCATCGGATGACAGGGCTTTTATATCATTTCTAAAGCGTGCTTCATTGAACTGCACGGGTTTGAGTTCAGCCAAAGTACTGTTGCCATCGGATTGGGATGAATTCGGACTACAGGCACTGAGCATGGCCAGCGCACAGAGGGGATACAGACGTCGCATAGGTTAATCCTACTGTTGTTTTAATTAAGGAATTTTAGATTTCTGTTAATCAATCAGAAGTGAGGCTTATCATGAAGCAAGCCGCAGCGAGCCACAAGGCTGAGAAGAAGGTGAATGTGTTACTTAATGTTGCTTTACCCTATGCAATACGCCTTTGGGCGAGGCGTGTTGCATGGGTAATGTTTAAGCGACTGGCAAGGATGAATTGCTAGACGTAGGATTAGTCCACTATGATAATCACACCAGACTACTTTGGGGCAACCCTTACTATAACAACAAAAAACTGATGCGTTTAAGTAAGGGCTGAAAGTCAGAATTATTCCAGTTAAGCGATGGTTTTTTCGTCATTTGGTATCAAGTTAAGAAGTGCTCTTTTTGTTACTTCGAACACTTGAGGCATGTAGTTTTCATCTAATACTAACTTAATATCTATGTCACGATTGTGTAGATCTAAAGCTTGTCTTATTACTTGTTCGTTATGCAGCACCCAATGCTCTAGCACTCTAACTCTGTCGACAAGTCTGTCAGTACCTATAATGGCTCGCGCTGGATGTTTACTCGATGTAAAGCTACCTCCTAAAGGAAGGTATTCAGTTCCATCTTCAACTGTAACTGTTGTATTCCCAGCTTTTTTTCTCAAAATCCTGCGTTCTTCTTGAGTTAGAATTTCTTTACTTCCAGTTTGTAAAATGGCACGTGATATCGCCTGAGGCCAATAGTCATGCAATATTTGTATTAAACTGGTATTTGTCCAAGTGACATTTCCTACTTCTTTTTTCTCATGAAGCAGTATGTCTAACAAGTAAGCATCATCACCATCAAAATACACAAACAGCATGTCATCGCCTTTACCACCTTCCTCGAAATGAATATGGTGGATTCCCCACTCAAAGCGAAGTAAATCCGTTTTATTGTCTTTGTTTTGATGACGTGCTTTTACTTGTTTACTAAGGAAGGGATTTACATCAACACCGTGTGAGAGCATCGAAACCATATTTGCTGTTTCGGGGCGATTCTGTAGCCGTGGAGATATGTGAATGTTCCACTTTTTGATCGGTATTCTGCGTTCAGTCACCGTAAGAAAGTGAAGTATTAAGTTTTTTATATCGTAATGCTTATAGCTAAGGTGAGCTTCTGTAGCACTAATGTGTTGCTTACTTAGCTCTTCAAAACTTGGTATTTGGTAACCAAAACCTTTTAGCTTTTCTTTGATTTCAGTTTCTAAATCCTTAAAGAAATCCACTTCCATGTTGTGCTCCTATTAATGTGCAAAATTTTACTAGAAGTATTCTATCGCGTTATGCGGATACGGAAAAAATCGGCGGTTGGTATGGCGGAGGTGCAAAAGCATTCTTCATGATTATCCATTCCTGCCGCGCTTAAACTGTTTTGCAGATCCTTACCCGTTTTGTAAGGAATAGCTAGTCAGAACGACCAATGGATTGCCTTGTTCTAAAATGCGCTGGATAAATGTCGCTACCGAATATCCGTTTATTTAAGGTATTTAGTTTATGGCGCCCAGCACCATAAACGCTGGGCACACATTGGGAAATGAGCTTAATTAAAATGAAGATTTAAACAACATCGATGTCACCCGCGCAGGCAAACACATGGTTCGGGCGGAAGGGTTCTTTGTCGATATCTTCAAGCTTACTCACGCCACTGGTGACTAGAATGGTTTCAAGCCCAGCTTGGAAGCCTGCCAAAATATCGGTGCGCATATTGTCGCCGATGATGACAGTGTCTTCCGAGTGCCCATCAATATGATTAAGCGCAGAGCGAATAATCCATGCGCTCGGTTTACCCACGTAGAAAGGTTTTTTACCGGTAATACGCTCAATAGGTGAACACAGCGCGCCACAGGCTGGGCTGTAAGCTGGGCCGTGAGTGTCTGGGTTAGTGGCAATAAAGCGCGCGCCGCGTGCGATGAAGCCTGCCGCTTTATGGATCATTTCCCAGTTGTAGGAGCGGGTTTCACCGACAATCACAAAGTCAGGGTTGATATCGGTAATGGTAAAGCCTGCTTTGTAGAGTTCATGGGTGAGGGCGCCTTCACCAATAACATAGGCTTTACTGCCTTCTTGGTGCTGTAAAAAGTCAGCGGTTGCCATGGCGGAGGTATAAAAGCATTCTTCAGGAATATCAATACCGGCAGCGCTTAAACGGTTTTGCAGATCCTTTCCCGTTTGTACGGGATAGTTAGTCAGGACGACTAACGGATTGCCTTGTTCTAAAATACGCTGGATAAATTTGTCGCTGCCGGGGATCAGTTTATTGTCGTGCAGTAGTACACCATCGATATCGCAGATAATATTTTTCATCTAATAGTCTCTTGTCATGCCGAGCAAAAATCACTTTTCGTTAAGTTATCTAATGCCACATTGCCCCAGAAAACAATGCTTTTGTGGAAAATAGTTAAAAAAATAGAGACCCTAAGGTCTCCATTTGTGATCTCGCTACCATTGCTTTTAAGCGGAACTAATCAGGCGCGTAACCGCTCGGGCCGATGAGATTGCCATCAAGATAGGCTTGGCCGTTTTGCATGTTAAGACGTTGCTGACTAAACCATTTCACCACGAGTGGGTAAATGGCATGTTCTTGCTCATGCACGCGGGCGGCGAGCATGTCAGCGGTATCTTCTTCATAAACAGGCACTTTAGCCTGTAAAATCACCGGACCTGCATCCAGCTCAGGCGTGACAAAATGCACGCTGGCACCATGTTCGCTGTCGTTAGCGTCAATGGCACGTTGATGGGTGTTTAAGCCAGTGTATTTCGGTAACAGTGAAGGATGGATATTGATCATGCGACCTAGGTAATGATTCACGAAATCATCGGTTAAGATCCGCATAAATCCTGCCAACACGATTAAATCGGGTTGGTACTGTTCGATCACTGTCATTAAACGCGCATCGTATTCAGAGCGAGATTCACCTTGGTGAGCTATCACGCAGCTGGTATCAATTTCGCCATGATGGGCGCGCACTAGGCCATAGGCATCGGGTTTATTACTGATGACTCCGACAACTTCGGCCTGCAGGTTATCGTCGCAACCGTCGATAATCGCTTGCAGGTTACTGCCATTTCCGGAAATTAATACAACTACACGACAGCTCTGGGGCATTACAGGATCTCCACTTGCTCTTCATTGCCTTCACGATCTGCGATAGCACCGATAAGCCAAGCTTGTTCACCTTCTGCAGCCAGTAATGCAAGTGCTGCATCCACTTTATCGGCTGGCAGCGCGACTAACATGCCGACGCCACAGTTGAAGGTGCGATACATTTCATATTCTGCAATGTTGCCATTTTCCATTAACCAACTGAAAACAGCAGGCCATTGCCATGAATCGCCTTGGATAACCGCTTTTAAATTATCTGGCAGTACGCGTGGGATGTTTTCCCAGAAGCCGCCACCAGTAATGTGTGCCATTGCATGTACGTCTGATGCTGCGATCAGTTTTAGCAATGATTTCACGTAAATTTTAGTTGGCTCAAGTAGATGTTCAATTAGCGGTTTGCCATTGAGATCTTGTTGAGGGTCTGCTTGGCTCACTTCTAATACTTTACGTACTAAAGAGTAACCATTTGAATGAGGGCCGCTCGAGGCTAATGCGATGAGCGCATCACCCGCTGCCACTTTGCTACCGTCAATGATGTCGGCTTTTTCAACTACGCCCACGCAGAAACCTGCTAGGTCGTAATCTTCACCTTCATACATGCCTGGCATTTCAGCGGTTTCACCGCCGATTAATGCACAACCAGATTGGAAACAACCTTCGCCGATACCGTTGACGACAGACGTCGCGGTTTCAACATCCAGCTTGCCCGTTGCGTAGTAATCGAGGAAAAACAGTGGCTCAGCGCCTTGAACGATTAAATCGTTCACACACATAGCAACTAAGTCTATGCCGACTGTGTCGTGTTTTTTATAGTCGATGGCTAAACGCAATTTAGTTCCAACACCGTCGGTGCCAGACACTAAAACCGGTTGCTTGTATTTGGTGGGGATTTCACACAGGGCGCCAAAACCACCTAAGTTGCCCATAACTTCTGGACGACGGGTACGTTTAACGGCTGCTTTAATGTTACTTACCAGTGCATTACCTGCATCAATATCAACGCCGGCATCTTTATAGCTCAGTGGGGTAGGTGTGCTCACGGAGGGATCCTCTCGGGTACATCGTTATTGGATTTTATGCGGCGGTATTCTACCAGCTTGTGCTAGGGGTCGAAAGTCATGATTTGGATTTATGCCCCTCGGCGGAGTATTTTTGGCCGAGTAAAACTGTATTTCAGTTTCTGAGGTCTTGAGATTGGTCACAAAATAGTAAATTAAGGTACGTATCTTAGTCGATTGGGAATTATTCATGGGAGATAGCTCACGATTAGGTCTAATGGCAAAACTTTATGTTTTACCTAGTAAACAAATCAACTAGAATCTGAAAAATTTGCCTAAAATAATACGCCGAAAAATAAAGTAGGAGAGAAAAATGAAAGTTGTCGAGGTTAAACATCCTTTAGTGCGTCACAAAATCGGTTTAATGCGCGAAGGTGACATTAGCACTAAACGTTTCCGTGAGCTAGCCGCCGAAGTGGGCAGTTTATTAACCTATGAAGCTACCGCAGATTTCGAAACTGAAACGGTGACGATTGAAGGCTGGAACGGTCCGGTTGAAGTCGACCAAATCAAAGGTAAAAAAGTCACGGTTGTGCCGATTTTACGTGCGGGTTTGGGCATGATGGACGGTGTGCTTGAGCATATCCCCAGTGCGCGTATTTCAGTTGTCGGTATTTACCGTGACGAAGAAACTCTTGAGCCTGTACCTTACTTTGAAAAGCTCGCCAGCGACATGAACGAGCGTATTGCCTTAGTTGTCGACCCAATGCTCGCGACTGGTGGTTCTATGATTGCGACCGTCGATTTATTGAAGAAACGCGGTTGTACTTCAATCAAAGCCTTAGTGTTAGTGGCTGCGCCTGAAGGGATCAAAGCGTTAGAA
Source organism: Shewanella scandinavica (assembly GCF_031932065.1). NCBI lineage: Bacteria > Pseudomonadati > Pseudomonadota > Gammaproteobacteria > Alteromonadales > Shewanellaceae > Shewanella > Shewanella scandinavica. The sequence goes on along the minus strand of NZ_JAUOES010000006.1, from coordinate 239,466 downwards.
GCGGCGCATCCTGATATCGAGTTATATACCGCTGCTATCGACAAGTGCCTCAATGAGAAGGGCTATATCCTGCCTGGTCTTGGTGATGCGGGCGATAAAATCTTTGGTACTAAATAACCAAAGCTGTTAAAAATCAAGTTGCTAAATAATTAGCGTAGCTGATGCTCAGTTGAGCGGATGTACTCAGTAAGGGAGCCTAGGCTCCCTTTTTGTTTTTTTGTTCGCCACAGTTATAACAACTTTGTTTTAAGCTGCTAAAGTTTTGCATTAAGACAAATGGTTATTCGCAATTGCAGTTGTTTTTATTGGTTTATTTTGTGGTTTAATGGGACATTACTTAAGTTTTGGGCAAGGCATATTGTCGGTATAACAAGGATTAAGAGGGATTATGGGACATTCGGCACTCAACTGGTTGTTATTACGTCGGTCACTTGCACTTGCGACCCTCTTGTTTGTCATATTCTTGTTGATCCTATTGCCGTTTAAAATCGATAGAGAACACCAATCCTTTGTGTCTTTTGTAAAAACCAAGCAAATCACACCGAGCTATATTGAACTGCTCGGTAAAAGCTTATCCCTGCACGACATCATTGATTTCAATAAATCTTCTTTAGCGCCTTTTCAGCTCGATCCCACCCGATTAATGCTGCCCCAAGGGGTGGAGCTTTCTGCTGAAGAAGCGCAAGTCTTACGCTACTTTGATTATCTCTACTCCAGTAAAAAGACCAACGCAGAAGATATTTTCCTGTATGTGGGGCTTTATCGTAGTGATGCTGTGTATTTTGCTACCCCAATCCCTGAGGACGTAAAAGCGCGGCTGATTAATGACCGTACTTCGACAAATGAGTTTTGTCAGAGCCTGCACTATTGTGCGAAAGACGCGACGCCAGAGTCCTTGGCCGATGGCATAGTGTTATCCATTCCTTATCAGGATGAAGTGACTGGTAAAGTCATTTTATCTATGGCCTCGCCGATTACATCATCTAGCGATCCTAATCATTTTATTGGTGATGTGATTGCCGACACGGCCTTTATGACGTCGGGTTTTATGCGTAATAAACATGTGGAATGGCGCAATACCGATTATGGCACTGAGTTGGTGATCACGACAGATAGCCTTTGGGCTGAACTGACGCCGGAGTTCTTGTTTTATTCGATGACAAATCATTTAGATAACATGACTTCACTGACATACAAAATCAGTATATTTCGTTTTATTGTGTGGAATTTGCCCCTGTGGTTTTTGTTATCTATTGTGATCTTCTTCGTTCAAATTAATATCAATCGTTTTAGGAAACTTCGTACTGAGCGTCAACGGTTTAGTGAAGCGATGTTATTGGATGCTTTTACTCGCACCTACAATAAGAAAGTCTATGAGACCGCACTGTTTGATGTCGCAACTAAGGGGCATTACGCTGTGATCTGCGTGGATGGCGATAAAATCAAAACCATTAATGATACCTACGGGCATAAACTCGGTGACATGGCGATCATGCAAATTGTCGATGCAATGCGCGGCGTATTTCGAGAAAACGATTTGTTAATCAGAACCGGCGGTGATGAGTTTGTCGTCATCTTAGCTAATTGTACTTTTGAACCGGCTTTGGTATTGGCTGAACATTTACGTCAAGCTGTGGCAGAGCGACAATTTTTAAATGTGTTGACCGTTTCCTGCGGTGTCGCTGATTCGCAAGACTATGCTAACTTCGAGGCAGTGCTGCAAGCGGCGGATAAAGCGCTGTATGAGGATAAAAAGAATAAGCAGGGTAGCCGCAAGCTCGAAGCGACACGGTAACTATCATGTTAGTTATCAGGCTATTATTGCGTTAACTATTGATATTGAGTTAGCTATTGAGTTAATCATCGAGTGAATTAACGCGTCACGTGACCGCGATAAAGTTGCAGCCGGCAATAAAAAAACAGCGCGGACAATGTCCGCGCTGTCGTTACTTTCTATTACTGCTATCAATCTATTCAATCGTGTTTATAACACCATGGCCGCAATCCAGCCAAACACTAACAGTGGGATATTGTAGTGGATGAAAGTGGGGATCACGCTGTCACGAATGTGGTCGTGTTGCCCATCGGCATTCAAACCCGCAGTAGGCCCTAAGGTGGAATCCGATGCTGGCGAGCCCGCATCACCCAGCGCTGCGGCGGTGCCGACTAACGCGATCGTCGCCGCCACTGAAAAACCAAAACTTAACGCCAATGGCACATAAATGGTCGCGATAATCGGAATAGTGGAGAAAGACGAGCCAATTCCCATAGTGATCAGTAGACCTACTAGCAGCATCAAGAAGGCGGCGAGGGCTTTATTATCCCCAATGATGTCGCTAAGCGAAGCCACAAGCGTGCCCACTTCACCGGTTTCTTTCACTACCGCGGCAAAACCTGCGGCAGAAATCATGATAAAGCCGATGTTGGCCATCATGCGCACGCCTTGATTGAAAATATCTTGGTCGGCGACATGCTTTAAGGCGCCAGAGAAACTGAAAATCATGAAGCCGACTAGGGCGCCAAAAATCATCGAATCGGTTTCAAGTTGCACCACTAAGGTGGCTAATATCGCCACTGCGGCAATGATAATATTGCGTTTGTTGAGGGTTTCTTCTGGCTCTGCAACCAGCACTTTGGCCTCATCGTAGATCCGAGGTTTACGGTAACTGATAAACACAGCTGTCAGTAAACCAACTATCATGCCCGCCGCTGGAATTAACATGGCTGGTGGAATTTGCTCACGTACAGCCGCTAAGCCATTGCTGGTTAAGTTGGAAAGCAGAATGTCATTTAAGAAAATGCCACCAAATCCAATCGGTAAAATCATATAGGTTGTGACCAGACCAAAGGTCAAAACACAAGCGACTAAACGACGGTCGATGTTCAGCTTGGTCATCACATGTAACAGGGGTGGCACTAAAATCGGAATGAAGGCGATATGAATAGGTAAAATATTCTGCGAGGCCATCGACATGACAAGTAGCGATAACAGCAGTAACCAGCGAACCCAGTTAGTGTTGGTGGGATTAGGATCTTGCCCAAGACTACTGATGATGCTTCTTGAGATAAGCGTGGTTAAGCCTGAGTGCGAGAGTGCGACAGCGAAGGCACCTAATAATGCATAACTGAGCGCAATTTGCGCGCCGCCACCTAAGCCCGTATTAAAGGCATCTATGGTTTGGTGCAGATCCATTCCGCCCACAAGTCCCGCCACTAGGGCGCTCACGGTGAGGGCGATAACTACATTCACCCTAGCTAAACTGAGTGCCAACATTAAGCACACTGCAATAACGACTGCATTCATAGTCAATTTTCTTAATTCTTTAAGCCAAAGACGCTATTTTTGACTGCAAAGGCTGTCGATGTCCAGTTTGCCGAGGGCTTATCTGAAAAATATCTGAAAATGTGATCATGCTGGGTTTTGTCTGTTAGCCGAATGTGGATTACTGCGCACACAGGATACGCAGATTGCTCTATCCTTAGTCAGGCAAAACGGAAATGCCCTTGAAAAATGTGATATTGGTCTTAAATAGGTTGTAAGGCACAGCACACGACTTATAATGCCTAAAGATTTGATTGGTAAGAACACCTTCTAATCAGTAAGGATTTAACTCGACCTAGGTTGAGGAGAGCATACTGGCTTGAGGGCGTCTTACTTTACACTTAGTTCAACTCATAGATGGAGATATAAAATGAGCGTATTAGTAGGCCGTCAGGCTCCTGATTTTACTGCTGCAGCTGTATTAGGTTCTGGCGAAATCGTTGATAGCTTCAACTTAACTGCTGCCATCAAAGGCAAGCCAGCAGTAGTATTCTTCTATCCACTTGACTTCACTTTCGTTTGTCCATCAGAGTTGATCGCATTTGATCACCGCATGGAAGAGTTCACTAAGCGTGGCGTAGAAGTGATCGGTGTGTCTATCGATTCTCAGTTCACTCACAACGCATGGCGCAACACCCCAGTTGAAAAAGGCGGTATTGGCCAAGTTAAGTACACGTTAGTGGCTGACGTTAAACATGAAATCTGTAAAGCATACGATGTTGAGCATCCAGAAGCGGGTGTGGCTTTCCGTGGTTCATTCCTGATCGACAAAGAAGGCATGGTTCGTCACCAAGTCGTTAACGATCTGCCATTAGGCCGTAACGTTGATGAAATGCTACGTATGATCGACGCACTGCAATTCCATGAAGAGCACGGCGATGTATGTCCTGCTGGCTGGGAAAAAGGCGATAAAGGTATGAATGCAAGCACTGAAGGTGTTGCTGCTTACCTGTCTGAAAACGCAAGCTCACTGTAATTAGTACTTGTTAATCACAGTTGTCTGTTAAATGAAAAAAGCTGCCAATGGCAGCTTTTTTGTTTTTAAATGACTTAAGGTCCAGCGTGAACCGCTAAACTTATTCCTCAGTATCGCTTTGTGCATCCAGCGCATCTACGGCCAGTAACGGCCAGCCGCCTAATGATTTCCAACGATTCACTATGTGACAAAAAAGCTCTGCGGTACGTTCGGTATCATATAGCGCAGAATGGGCTTCTTTATTATCGAAGGGAATGCCCGCCATGATGCATGCTTTGGCCAGTACCGTATGACCTATGGCAAGTCCGGCGAGCGTTGCTGTGTCAAAGGTGGCAAAAGGATGAAACGGCGAGCGTTTTAAGTCGCAACGTTCTATCGCCTTACTCACAAAACCATGATCGAATGCCGCATTGTGCGCCACTATGATACTGCGATGGCAGTCGGAGGCTTTTTGGGCTTTCTTCACCGCTTTAAATATTTCTAAAAAGGCTTCTTTCTCGCTCACCGCTCCCCGTAACGGATTAGTGGGATCAATACCGTTGAATGCTAACGCTTCGGGTTCTAAATTTGCGCCTTCAAAGGGCTCAATGTGGAAGTGTAGGGTTTTATCGATTCCTATCACACCTTCATTGTCCATTTTTAGTAGGGTGACGGCAATTTCTAGCAACGCATCGGTTTGAGAGTTGAAGCCCGCAGTTTCGACATCAATAACTACGGGAAAGTAGCCTCGAAATCGGTATTTCAATTTGTTCGCGTCGCAAATGTCACTCATAAAGTACTCAAGAAAATTCACAGGGCGCTATTATGCTAAATGTGTTGGGGTGTGTCATGCTTGATTGATGGTTTTATGAGCTAAAGGAACTAAATAGTTTGCCGATAAAGCCATGTAACCGATTAAACATGAGTAAAGGCTATGTGGCGAAAACTGATATTAGTATCAATTTTATGCGTTCCAGCAACTGCAACGGCAGAGTTGCGCCATTATGTCGCCTCTTTAAGTGATTCCCAATGGCGAGTGAGCGAGAATTCTCCCATCGTTTGTCGCCTCGAGCACGATATCCCTTCCTACGGTAAAGCGATTTTTACCAGCGAAGCGGGTAAGCAGCAAAATATGAATTTTACCTTAGACATGTGGGTAAAACCGGATCAAGTCACGCAAGCTAAGCTAATTAGTCGCGCGCCACAGTGGCGTCCGGGAGTGGTCTCAAAAGAGATCACTTCATTACATTATCAAAAGTACTTTAACGGTGAAGTGCCTAAGCGCGCAGCTTGGTCTATGTTGGCAGAGTTGAGTCGCGGTATGGAACCAACGTTTTACTATGCTGATTGGTATAACGAGTCGAATAAGATAGCTGTGGGTTTGTCATCGGTTAACTTTGGCCGTAAATACAGCGAGTTCAAAGCTTGTCTAGCGCACCTGTTGCCCTATAGTTTTGAAGATATCGCATTTACTGTGCTGAACTATGATGAAGGCGGAACCGATTTAACTCGTTTCTCCCAGCAGCAACTGTCTCGGGTTCAAGAATACTTAGCCTATGATCCTTTGGTGGAGCTAGTGCTGGTAGATGCGTATACCGATAGTTACGGTGGCCGTTCAGTTAACCAAAAAGTCTCAGATAAACGGGCTGAGTCGGTAAAAGATTTCTTTGTTGCCAGTGGTATTCCGCAAGATCGTATCGTTACTGTAGGGCACGGTGAGCGCCGTCATGTGGCTTCCAATGATGATATGGATGAAAGGGCACGTAACCGCCGCGTTGTGATACGGATCAGTAAGCCTTTGTAGTGTATTTGTGCACTGTTTAACCTGTGCCACATCAATATAGTTAAGCCCAATCCAATGCCAAGTCACTGACTTGGCGTTGTTATTTATAGATGCGGAGGTGGTTATTTTTGGATAGCTTGGCAGTATTTCGCTCAACCTCAACCTTTGCAGCATCAGCGAGCTTTGAATGGGATTATGAGTTTTTCTTATTTGTGATGTTCGCGAGCAGGTAATCGTTAAGCCGCAAATAAAACTAAAGTGAGGCTAGGGCATGAATAGTGATAGCGATTTAAAGCTTGATATCGTCGTAAGTAGGATGGTGTTTGAAATAGATAAAAAAAAGCCCGCTTAAACTAAGCGGGCCGCAAAAATAATGCATTTGCAATCAACAAATTGAAGGAAGGAAGTCAAGCATAAGAACCAGGGAAGAAACTGAAGTGTTGGGAACACACCAGTTTAAAAGTTCTTTGTTTTCGATATCTGCAAGCAGGTATCTCCTGAAAACAAGCACATTCTATGGTGAACTCGGCGGTAAAACAAACGAGAAAAATTGCCCATAAACATTAGTAATTCTAATGATTGCAAAGGTGATCTATATCACTTAAGTCACTATTTACCTTGATTAATAACTTATAAATCACTATTAGTGCATAATAATACACTTCAATAAGCTTATCCTTGCTGCCATTTTGTTAAATCTGCGATACAACCTAAAAATCTTCATATTAAGTTACGGCATTGCCATGATTTTTTTTGCTTGTATAGTACTTGCTGAAAAGGCCTTAAGCCCGAAACCACAAGAAGGACGATAACAAGATGGCATTAAGATTTCGCCTTGCAAAGCAAGGTTTGTTAGTGGCCACATTGGGAATGGCACTCGGTGCCTGCCAAAGTGGCAATGCACCTGAACAAAATTCGACTGAGCAGGCAAGCGCAAATAAATTGCTTTACCCAGTGACTCAAAAAGATGATCTCGTCGAAACCATTCACGGTGTTGCCGTGGCGGACCCTTACCGCCATTTAGAAGCCAATACGCCAGAAACGGAAGCTTGGGTAAAAGAACAACAAGCCTTCGGTCAAGCCTATTTAGCCAAGATCCCCAATAAACAAGCTGTGGTCGATCGCATCACTGAACTGTGGAATTACGAAAAAGTCTCCGCCCCATTTGAGAATGGCGACAATCAATTTTACTACCGTAATGATGGCCTGCAGGCGCAATCTGTTTTGTATGTCAAAGGGTTAGATGGCGTTGAAAAGCCAGTTCTCGATCCCAACAAACTGTCAGCGGATGGCACTGTGGCGCTATCAGGTGTTGCAGTGAGTAATGACGGTAAAATTTTAGCCTATGGTGTGTCAAATTCGGGCTCAGATTGGCAGCAATGGCAGTTTGTTGATATCGCAACCGGTAAGAAACTTGCCGATGAATTGAAATGGATTAAATTTTCTAGCGCAGTGTGGGATAAAGAAAACCAAGGCGTGTTTTATGCTCGCTATGATGCCCCAGCGGGTGGAGATGTCTTAGCCGACGTCAATTTCAACCAAAAAGTGTATTACCATAAATTAGGCACAGATCAGCGCCAAGATTTATTGATTTACGAGCGCCCACAGAATAAAGATTGGGGCTTTGGCATAGAGGTATCAGAGAAAGGCGAATACTTATTACTGTCGATTTCTCAAGGCACGGATAAGCGTAATCGTTTCTTCTATAAATCCTTATTTGAGCCTAAATCGCAAGTGGTGGAATTAATCCTCAACTTAGAAGCTGAATATGAGTTTCTCGGTAATGATGGTTCAGTGTTTTATTTTAAAACCGACTTAGATGCGCCTAACGGTAAAGTGATTGCGATTGATACCCGCAATAGCGATAAATCCCAATGGCAAACCATTATTCCAGAGTCTACAGATCCCATTAATAACGTCGCCATAATTAATGACCATTTAGTGGTGAGTTATTTACACGATGTATTAGGTCAATTATCGATTTACAGCATGGGTGGGCAGAAGCGCCAAGACGTAGCATTACCTGGTCAAGGCAATGTGGCGGGGCCTTTTGGTAAAGCAAGCAAAGACTATTTCTATTATGTGTTTAATAGCTATATTCAACCTGAAACCACCTATAAGTTTGACTTTAAAACCGCTGAATCAAGCGTAATTGCCAAACCTAAAGTATCGTTTAATCCCGATGACTATGTTTCTGAGCAAGTGTTTTATCGCAGCAAAGACGGCACGCGTGTGCCTATGATGCTGTCCTACAAAAAAGGCTTAGTGAAGAACGGTCAAAACCCAACATTACTGTATGCCTATGGTGGCTTTGCCATTTCGATGACACCACGCTTTAGTCCGGCCAACATTGCTTGGTTAGATATGGGCGGTATTTACGCTGTGCCGAGTTTACGTGGCGGCGCTGAATACGGCGAAAGCTGGCATCAAGCGGGGATGTTCGATAAAAAGCAAAATGTGTTTGATGACTATTTTGCCGCCGCTGAATATCTAGTGAGTGAGAAATACACCAACAGCACTAAGTTAGGTGCCTATGGCCGCAGTAACGGTGGTCTGTTGATGGGCGCTGCGGTAACTCAACGCCCTGAACTTTTCGCCGCGGTATTACCTGCGGTGGGCGTACTGGATATGCTGCGCTTCCATAAGTTCACTATCGGTTGGGCTTGGACGAGTGAATATGGCAGTGCCGATAAAGCAGAACAATTCCCAGCGCTATTGGCTTATTCGCCTTATCACAATGTGAAAGCGCAAGCTTACCCAGCGACTATGGTGATGACTGCCGATCATGATGATCGCGTCGTGCCATTACACAGTTTCAAGTTCGCAGCCATGTTGCAGGATAAGCAACAAGGCACTGAACCTGTGATTATGCGTATCGAGTCCAATGCGGGTCACGGAGCTGGTAAACCGACGGCGATGAAGATTGACGAATTTGCCGATATCTACAGTTTCTTGTGGCAGAGTTTTGGCTTAACACTGCCACAAACTATCGCAAAATAACTAACTATGTTAATAAAATGGGGTCCTTTGACCCCATTGTCTTTTACAATTGCCCCTATTCATCTGAAACCCGCGCTATTCCTATCTATATCTTCGTCGGGTCATTCACAAGTCTTGTTTCCCTAGGTATAGTAAGCGTCAATTTTTCAACCAAAATTTGCTTATTTTCAAATGATGTTTCATTGGCCTATTTCAGTCTATTACGAAGACACCGACGCTGGCGGCGTTGTCTATCATTCGAACTATCTCAACTTTTTTGAGCGGGCGAGAACCGAGTGGCTAAAAGCCCTTGGCGTGAGTCAGACTGCGCTTTTAGCCGACGATACCGCCTTTGTGGTAAAGCGTGCGGAATTAGATTTTCGCAAAGCGGCACGTTTTGAACAGAACCTTATTGTTGAAACTAAGGTCATAGAGTTGAAAAAGGCCTCGTTGATCTTTCATCAACGCTTGGTCGATAAACAGGGAGACTGTTATTGTGAAGGCACAGTGCTGGTTGTTTGTGTTGCGCTGTCACGAATGCGTCCCCGAGCTATTCCCTTAAATATTGTGCAGGAGTTTGACAGTGCAAGCTGATATGTCGATTGTTGGGTTATTTTTACAAGCCAGTTTATTAGTGAAATTTGTTATGTTCACCTTACTTTGCTTGTCAGTGATGTCTTGGACGGTGATTTTACAACGCCGTAGCTTACTGACATCCGCAAAAAGTAAATCGGCGAAGTTTGAAGACAAATTTTGGTCAGGCGTTGATTTAAACCGTTTATATAAAGAATTATCGACTCGTCCAGATAATAGCGGTTTAGAGTCATTATTTGTGACTGGCTTTAAGGAATATTCACGCCTGAATAAATTAAATAGCAAAGTGCCCGATGCCGTGATGGACGGTACATCACGTGCTATGCGTGTGACACTTTCTCGCGAAATGGAAAAGTTAGAAGCTAACTTACCCTTATTAGCGACCATTGGCTCGACTAGCCCTTATATCGGTTTATTTGGTACGGTATGGGGGATTATGAATTCATTTATCGCCATTGGTTCGATGGAAAACGCGACCTTAGCTATGGTTGCCCCCGGTATTGCTGAAGCCTTGATTGCAACGGCTATGGGTCTATTTGCTGCAATCCCTGCGGTTATTGCGTACAACCGTTTCTCGACTCAAGTCGATAAATTGGAAATGGCCTACGCAAACTTTATGGAAGAGTTCTCCAGCATTTTGCATCGCCAAGCATACAGTGAGAAGGAAGGGGCATAATGCAACCAGCTTATCAGCGCAAACGTCGTCGCCCCGTTGCCGAAATCAACGTGGTGCCCTATATCGACGTGATGCTCGTGCTGTTAATTATTTTTATGGTAACAGCGCCCATAGTCACCCAAGGGGTAAAAGTGGAGCTGCCTCAAGGGGCAGCGGAAGTTTTACCTGCTGACAGTAAGCCACCTGTGGTGGCTTCGATTGACGGTGACGGTGATTATTATCTGAATAAAGGCGGTTCGACCAACGTACCGATGGACTTGGAAGAGCTCGCGACGGAAGTTGCTGCGCTTATGGTGACAGAGCCTGAGCGTCCAGTGGTGGTTAAGGCCGATAGAAATATTCCTTACGATAAAGTGATTCAGTTGATGGTGACCTTGCAAGGTGCTGGCGTGCCATCAGTCGGTTTGATGACGGATTCACCCAAGGAGAAATAGGTGGCAGATAAGTCAGATGTAACATTACCTCTGTCAATTTCAGCGGGTATTCATATTGGCGTGATAATTATTCTGGCGTTGGGGATAGATTTTTCTCACAAACCTGATCCTATGCAACAAGTTAGTGCGCCAGCGGTTAAAGCCGTGATGGTTGATCAGCAAAAAGTCGCTAATCAAGTTGAGAAACTTAAGCAAGAAAAGCGTGATGCAGAGCGCCGTGAGCAAGAACGTCAAGCCGAGCTTGAGCGCAAAGCGCAAGAAGCGAAGCAAGCGCGCGAACGTGAACAAGCTCAGATTAAACAGTTAGAGCAAGAACGTAAGCAGCAGGAAATTGAAACCCAAAAGGCCAACGAAGCGGCCAAGCTCGCTCAAGTAAAACAGCAGCAGGAAAAGGAAAAGGCAGTTAAAGCCGAAGCCGACCGTAAGCTGAAAGAGCAGGAGCGTAAAGTCGCTGAAGATGCCGCGCAGAAAGCTGCGGAAAAACGCAAAGTGGAAGAAGCCGCAGCAGCAAAAGCCGAGACCGATCGTAAGCAGAAGGAGGCGGAAGCTAAGGCCAAAGCTGAAAAAGCCAAGGCTGATGCAGAAGCGAAAGCCGAAGCTAAGGCCAAAGCGGATGCTAAAGCTAAAGCGGATGCTAAGGCCAAAGCCGATGCTGAAGCCAAAGCCCGAGCTCAGCAGGAGCAAGAAATGGCTGATGCATTAGCGGCGGAGCAGGCGGCGTTGTCGCAAACCATGAATAAGCAGATGCAGAGTGAAGTGGGTAAGTATCAGGCAATGATTAAATCGACTATCCAACGAAATTTGGTGGTGGATGAATCTATGCGTGGCAAGACTTGTACTGTCTCTGTACGATTAGCAAATGATGGTTTTGTGATCAGCAGTCAGACTAAAGGCGGTGATCCAAATGTTTGTCGTGCAGCAAAAGCAGCGATTTTGAAGGCGGGTAAATTGCCAGTGTCTCCGGACCCTGCGGTTTATAACTTGATGAAAGAAATTAACTTAATCGTTGAACCAACGTTTTAATTAAAGGAGTCCCATGAAAATATTGGCAAAATGGTTAGCATTGGCGGTTCTGCTTTGCACCACCCCCGCAAAAGCGGCATTGGATATTGTGATCACAGAAGGTGTTGACGCTGCGCGTCCTATCGCTGTGATGCCTTTTGTTTGGCAAGGTCCTGGCGCCGCGCCGCAAGCAATTGCGGATGTAGTGATGTCAGACTTAGTACGTAGCGGTACGTTTAAACCTTTAGACGAACTTGGACTGCCTCAGCGTAATATTGGCACTGTGGCACAGTTTCAAGCTAATTCTTGGTCAAGTGTTGGCGCCGAAGCGTTAGTGCTAGGGACCGTTAAACCTTATGGTACCGATCAATATTTGGTGAGCTTTGATTTAATCGATTTAGTCAAAGCCCAAAACCAAGCGTTGAAAGGCCCAGTTAGTGCAACAGAATTTTTGATGGACAGCCGTCAAACTGTGATTTCAGCGGCGCAATTTCGCCAATATGGACACAGGATCAGCGATATCGTCTATGAAAAGTTAACCGGTATTCGCGGCGCATTCTTAACGCGGATCTCCTATGTTGTGGTCAATCATACTCAAAAAGCCCCATATCAATTGATGGTTGCTGATTATGATGGCGTCAATGAACAAATGTTACTGCGCTCGCCAGAGCCGTTGATGTCACCGACTTGGTCACCCGATGGTCGTCGTCTAGCGTACGTAAGCTTTGAAAACAAAAAAGCGGAGATCTTCGTGCAAGACCTTTATACCCAAGTGCGCACTAAAGTGAGCTCTTTCCCTGGTATTAACGGTGCGCCGGCGTTCTCACCCGATGGTAAATCTTTGGCTGTGACTTTATCTAAAGACGGTCAGCCTGAAATTTACATCATAGATATTGCAACTAAAGCGATTAAGCGTATTACCAATCACTATGCTATCGATACTGAGCCATCATGGTATCCTGATGGAAAGTCGCTGATTTTTACATCAGAGCGCGGTGGTAGACCACAGATTTATCGCGTAGAGTTGAGCTCAGGTAAAGTCAGTCGCGAGACCTTTGAAGGTGAATGGAACCTCGGTGGTTCAATTACCCCTGATGGGCGCAGTATGATTTTTGTTAATCGCACGAACGGTAAATTTAATATTGCGCGTATGGATTTAAGTACGCGTTTTATGCAGGTGCTGACATCGACACGTTTGGATGAATCTCCAAGTGTGGCCCCTAATGGTACTATGGTGATCTATGGCACTACATACCAAGGCAAGCAAGTATTAGCAGCTGTTTCTACGGATGGACGTTTTAAAGCAAGATTACCGGCAGGTCAAGGTGAGGTGAAATCACCTTCTTGGTCACCGTTTCTCTAATGTTATACCTTGATTTAATCACATTTAATTTTATAAGGAACACGTAATGGATCTGAATAAGTTGTTAAAAGCTATGTTGGTAGCACTTCCAATTATGGCTCTTAGTGCATGTAGCTCAACTTCAGAATCAGAAACTGATGCAATGGGCTCAACAAACGGTTCAGGTAGTGAGCTGAATGGTGGTGGCATTCAAACTGGTGGTGTAGGCGCAATGTTGTCTGCTGAAGAGCAACAACGCCAGCAGTTAGAAGACTTAAGAAAGCAACACATCATTTACTTCGACTTTGACCGCAGTGAAGTTCAAACTGATTTCGCCGCAATATTAGAAGCCCATGGCACTTACTTAGTTGAGCACCCAAGTGTGCGCGTACTGATTGAAGGTCATGCGGATGAGCGTGGCACGCCTGAGTACAACATTGCTCTGGGCGAGCGTCGTGCTAAAGCCGTTGCTAAATACCTACAAGGTATGGGCGTACAGCCAAGCCAAATGAGCATAGTCAGCTATGGCGAAGAAAAACCACTTGATTTTTCTCGCACTGATGAAGGTTTTGGCAAAAACCGTCGTGCAGTTTTAGTTTACTAAGATTGAATCTCGGAGAGTAACACAATGAAACGTGCCGTCTTAATTACGGCAATGTTCCTTGGTGCAGGTGCTGCTGTTGCAGCACCTGCTCCTGTGGAAGATATTGCTGGTGGTTCGGGTGATGACAGACTTGCTCGCATAGAACGTATTGTAAAATCAAGACAACAAAGCGAGCTCGAAATGCAGCGCCGTCTTGATACACTGCAGCAGGAAGTACTCGATTTACGTGGTTTAACCGAACAACAGAATTATCAGATTGAGCAGATGCAACAGCGTCAGCGTCAGTTATATGATGAACTTGCTAATTTATCCTCAAAGGCATCTGCCGCTCCAGCAGCCGCAGCCGCGACATCCACACCCTCAGTCGCCGCGACGAATGCTGCTTCAAGTAGTTTAAGTGAAACAGCAAGCTATGAGAGTGCGGTTAACTTAGTCTTGAAAGAGCGTAAGTATGATGATGCGATTCCTGCCTTCCGTGCTTTTATCAAACAATATCCAGATTCTGTGTATGCCGCGAATGCTAACTATTGGTTAGGACAGCTGTTATTTAATAAGAGCGAGTTTGCAGAAGCCAAACAAGCCTTCAAAACTGTGGTTGACCGTTTTAGTGATTCTAATAAACGCGGTGACAGTTTAGTGAAGCTTGGCATGATCGCCGAGAAAACCGGTGACAAGGCTGGGGCGACGCAATACTACCAACAAGTCGTCAAAGATTACGCAAACAGCGCAGCAGCACGCATTGCACAGCAGCAACTGGCTGCAATTAAAGCGTAATTAACCAAAAAACATACTCTTAGTCTGTTTTTCATGCAAACGACAAAAAATTGGGAATTTGCGCTTGCATGAGAAGATGAAAAAGGTATTATAGGCGCCCTCAGAGCGGCGAGGTCGTTCGGGGCGTAAAATACCAGTAAATGGGTCGTTAGCTCAGTCGGTAGAGCAGTTGGCTTTTAACCAATTGGTCGAAGGTTCGAATCCTTCACGACCCACCACTTACTCTAATAAATAGAATAAGTTAGTGGTATTTAGCGAGATAGGCAGTAGTTCAATGGGTCGTTAGCTCAGTCGGTAGAGCAGTTGGCTTTTAACCAATTGGTCGAAGGTTCGAATCCTTCACGACCCACCACTTATCACTCGCTTCGTTAATGCCAGGATAAGTGAACAGTTTTATCGCAGTACCTAGATGGGTCGTTAGCTCAGTCGGTAGAGCAGTTGGCTTTTAACCAATTGGTCGAAGGTTCGAATCCTTCACGACCCACCACTTATTTTCAGCATGATAAATGCAATAAATAAGTGGACAGTTATACCGCAATACCAAGATGGGTCGTTAGCTCAGTCGGTAGAGCAGTTGGCTTTTAACCAATTGGTCGAAGGTTCGAATCCTTCACGACCCACCACTTATTATTGGCATTGTGAATGCTTAAAATAAGTGAGTAGTTTTATCGCAATATCTAGATGGGTCGTTAGCTCAGTCGCTTTTTTTATAAAGCTAGGGCAGTTGGCTTTTAACCAATCAGTCGAATGGTTCTAATCCTTCACGAGACACCACTTTACTGAAAGTGCATAATTCAGCGCAACACCAGATGGGTCGTTAGCTCAGTCGGTAGAGCAGTTGGCTTTTAACCAATTGGTCGAAGGTTCGAATCCTTCACGACCCACCACTTTACTGAAAGTGAATAAATCAGTGCAACACCAGATGGGTCGTTAGCTCAGTCGGTAGAGCAGTTGGCTTTTAACCAATTGGTCGAAGGTTCGAATCCTTCACGACCCACCACTTATTTTCAGCATGATAAATGCAATAAATAAGTGAACAGTTATATCGCAATACCAAGATGGGTCGTTAGCTCAGTCGGTAGAGCAGTTGGCTTTTAACCAATTGGTCGAAGGTTCGAATCCTTCACGACCCACCACTTTTTACCCCGCTTTATCTCTCTCAAGTCACCAACTGAATTTTCCAAGTTAAACTTCAATTTCCAGTACTAGATTTAATACCTTCGTTTTACTTATTTCGTTTCAAATATTTTTCTAACATATTATTTATCATGATATTTTCTACTTTTGTCTCATAGACCTATTGCTAATGTTTCTCACTTGTTAATTTGTCCATATTGGTTGCGGATAAATAATAACAATTGGGGAAAGACAAAAAATGAAACAAGCAAAACTAAGCTTGATGGGTAGTGCAATATTATTGGCATTAGCAAGTTCGGCCAATGCGGCATCACTAAAAGATACGGATGTTGAGTTTGGCGGTTATATCAAAGCTGACATTATGTTCAGTGATTATGGCAATGGCGCACCGGATTCGGGGGATCTCTCTAGGCAGTTTTATGTTCCTGGTACTATTTATGGAAAAGAGGGTAATGGCAATCAAGTCGTGGATTTTCAAGCTCGCGAAACGCGTTTTAATTTCAAAGCGACGACCGATGTTGATGGTCATAAACTTTCTGGCTTTATTGAACTCGATTTTATGACCCACACCGATGGCAATGAACGCACTTCCAACAGCTATTCGCCTCGTATTCGCCATGCATTTGTCTCCTATGACAATTGGACCGTAGGTCAAACGTGGACCACCTTCCAAAATGCTGCGGCGTTACCTGAGAATCTCGATTTTGTTGGTGCAGCCGATGGCACCCCGTTCGCCCGCCAAACGCTATTGCGCTATACCCAAGGTAATTTCCAATTCGCGATCGAAAATCCTGAAACCACAGTCACGCCAAATCAAGGCGGTGCCCGCATTACCAGTGGTAGCGGGGTAATCCCCGATGTTATCGCGCGGTATAACCTCAAAACGGAAGGCGGCGCGGCGTTCTCTTTTGCGGGTATTGCCCGTCAGTTGAATTTAGAAACTAAGATAGGTGCGACTCAGATTGATAGCTCTGCCCTAGGATATGGCGCCAGTGTGGCGGGCATTATTCCGGTCGGCAAAGATGATCTTCGCTTTACGGCCACCTATGGTGAAGGCTTAGGTCGTTATATGGCACTCAATTACATTAATGCGGGTGTGCTGGATGCCAACGGTGATATTGAGTCGATTCGTACTTTCGGTGGATTTGTGTCTTATCGTCATTGGTGGAATGAGCAGTGGCGCAGCAGTGTAACCTTGTCAGGCATGCAAGCGGATAACGATGTGGCTCTAACAGGTTCAGGCGTGAATAAGGATGCTTATTCTGGCTATATCAACTTACTTTACTCGCCAAGCAAACCGCTGACCTTTGGGGTCGAGTATATGTACGCCAAGAACAGTAAAGAAAATGGCGATGATGGTGATTTGAGCCGCATCATGTTCTCGGCTAAGTATGTGCTCTAATCTTACTTGCTTGCGATAAAAACTAAAAAGGAGACCTTAGGTCTCCTTTTGCATTAAGCGAGTCACATATGTGTAGCGCTTAATCTAATAGATTGTTTTCGCGAACATATTGTTCGAAATCCGTGCAGCCACCAACGTGTTTTTCATCGACAAAAATCTGCGGTACGGTTTCAACTGGCTTACCGACAGTTTTCTCTAAATCTGCTTTAGAGATGCCTTCTGCGTGGATATCGACATATCTGAACTTAAAGTCATCACGTTTTTCAACGAGTTGCTCAGATAATTGCACAGCACGAACGCAATAAGGACAGCCTGGACGGCCAAAAATAACAACGAACATAATAGCTCCTTAGGATTACTTTAGTCGTTTTATACCATAGGCCTAAGTGAATTGATAATGTCAGCCGCGTTTATTTTCAGTTTGATAGCGGCCTTGATAATCAAAATAGCTTTCGAGCAGATCCCAGCCTTTTTTATGTTTCTTCAGTAGCAAGAGATCGGGCATGCGGAATTTATCCGCGTCGCTGATTAACTCTGTCACCTTAGTGTACTTTTTTGGTTTTAATCCCGGCGTTCGGCTATGGGGAAAGATGAATAAGGCATATAGGGCTCGCCACTGGGCCGGCGTTTGCAATTTAAAGCGGCGATTGAATTCATTGCCGTCGATATCGAGGTATTGCACTTTTAGATTGCCGTCTTCGTCGATGAGGCTCATATGCTGGCAGCGGAACAAATGATGGTGCTGCTGGCTGAGCACTTGACGCAGGCGTTTATCGGGATCGATGAGGGTCGATTGGCAGTGCTGGCAAATGCGCGCGGCGATATCGTTCTCTTCACCGCAATCAGGGCAAGATTTTGATCTAAATCGAAAGTCGCACTGCAGCTTTTTACCTTGCTGTTCGACAATGCCCTGACAACGGCGACCAAAGTGTTCGATAATGTCGCCATCGTCGTCCGTGAGTCCCCAGAATATATTGGCAAAATCGCACACAGGGCAATGCACTTGCACGGGTACCGATTTACTGTTGGGTTTCGCTTGGCCAACCTCAGGAAAATACAAGTCATAACCATTGGCAGCGTAGTCGATGATAAGACAATCTTTTTTACCTTCAGCGATTCGCAATCCACGGCCGATCATTTGTTGAAACAGACTGACTGAGGCGGTAGGGCGCAAAATTGCAATCAAATCCACATGGGGCGCGTCGAAGCCTGTCGTCAACACAGCCACGTTGACCAAAAACTTAAGCTCTTGGGCTTTAAAGCGTTCAATCGTCGCATCTCGTTCATTGTCGTGCGTTTGTGCCGTGATAATGGCGCTCTGTGCAGCATGAGCTTGGTTGAGTAGGCCAAAAATCTCATTGGCGTGGCGCACCGTTGCCGCGAAGATGATTATGCCTTTTCTATGTTGGCCCAGTTCAATGAGCTGTTTCACTATCGCGGTGGTCGCGCGGCCGTAATGCCCCAGTAAATCGTTAACCTCGGCTTCGGCATATTCACCATTCTCGTTGGCTTTCAGTTGGCTGAAATCGTACTGGGCACTTAAGCCATCAAACAGGGTTGGCGCTGTGAGGTAACCTTGTTTAATGAGTGGCCTGATGGGCAGCTCGAACACACAATGTTCGAACACAGCATGTTCGGGAGACCCCACTTTGCCGTGATAGTGCTGCTGGTAAATCCAGCCAGTGCCAAGGCGATAGGGCGTGGCGGTGAGGCCGAGCAATCTTAATTGGGGATTTTTCGTGCGTAAATGATTGAGTACTTGTTGATACTGGCTGGTTTTCTCAAGGCTGACTCTGTGGCATTCATCAATAATCACTAATGAGAACGGCTGATCGAACTGGGTTAACCCCCGCGCCGCCGATTGAATGCTGGCGACGACGGTTTTTCCGTCAGTGGCTTTTTGATTGAGTCCCGCCGCATAGATACTGGCTTGTGCCGTGAGTAGGCCGACTTTCTCAGCATTTTGCGCGACTAATTCTTTCACGTGGGTGAGCACTAAGACCCTGCCTTTGGCGATGCGCGCCAATTCGGCGATCACTATGCTTTTGCCGGCGCCTGTGGGCAATACGAGTACGGCGGAAGCTTGGCTTTGCCTAAAATGGGCGATGGCGGCATTAACCGCTTGCTGTTGATAGTCTCTGAGTTTGACTGACACGCTGATAAAAAATCTATGCTGAATAAAAGTGAGGTCGCAAGCTTAACATAACAGGCAAAAAAAATGCCCCTGGTTGGAGGGGCAAGCTAGAGAAAGGAGCAATCACACACTCTCTCAACAGGGTTCACTTTTAACCTGAGGTTTAAAAAGGGAGGTTCAGGTTACGCTTAGCCTATTGGGCATAGACTAAGCGTTGTGGACATTGTTCGTAACTCGGATATTACTCAGTACGATTCAAGCGTGATTCAATCAAGGTTTCGATCACAGCTGGATCGGCCAAGGTTGATGCATCCCCTAAATTGGTCACTTCGTTAGCGGCAATCTTACGCAGGAAGCGGCGCATGATCTTGCCCGAACGTGTCTTAGGTAAGCCCGTCGCCCATTGGATGAGATCTGGAGTTGCCAGCGCACCAATTTCTTTACGGACCCATTGACGCAGCTCTTGTCGTAGCTCTTCGGTTTCTTCAGTGCCGCGGGTTAGCGTGACATACGCATAAATACCTTGGCCTTTAATATCATGTGGGTAGCCAACTACTGCAGCTTCTGCAACCAGCTCATGTGATACCAGCGCACTTTCGACCTCTGCAGTACCTAATCTGTGGCCGGATACGTTGATTACGTCATCGACGCGGCCAGTGATCCAGTAGTAACCATCTTCATCGCGGCGGGCACCGTCACCGGTAAAATACATGCCACGGAAGGTTTTAAAGTAGGTCAATACAAATCGTTCGTGGTCGCCATAGACAGTCCGCATTTGGCCCGGCCAAGAGTCGAGTAACACTAAGTTACCTTCGTTCTCACCTTCTAAAATATTCCCCATGTTATCCACTAAGGCGGGTTGAACGCCAAAGAACGGACGGGTCGCTGAGCCTGGTTTAGTATCGGTCGCACCTGGTAGCGGCGTGATCAAAATACCGCCAGTTTCAGTTTGCCACCAAGTATCGACGATAGGGCAATGTTCATGACCTATGACCTCATGGTACCAACGCCATGCTTCTGGGTTGATGGGTTCGCCTACTGAGCCCATGATCCTCAAGCTGCTGCCATCGAACTTATCGAAGTGATGTTTACCTTCGGCCATCAGCGCGCGAATTAAGGTTGGCGCTGTGTAAAGAATGCTCACTTTATGGCGGTCAATCATTTCGCCTAAACGGGCAGGGCTTGGATGATTCGGTACACCTTCATGGATGAGCACAGTCGCACCATTGGCGAGTGGGCCGTAAACCATATAAGAGTGGCCTGTGATCCAACCCACATCGGCGGTACACCAGTACACTTCGCCCGCTTTGTAGTCGAACACATATTCATGGGTCATAGACGCATAAACCATGTAGCCACCAGTGGTGTGCAATACGCCCTTGGGATTACCGGTTGAACCTGAGGTATACAGCAGGAATAACGGCGCTTCGGCGTCCATTTCCTCTGGTTGACAGTATTCAGATGCAGTTTCCATCAGTGAATGCCACCACACATCTCGGCCTTCTACCCAATCCACTTTGCCGCCCGTGCGTTTAAGCACGATAACTTTTTCAACGGTAGTGACATCAGGGTTTTTCAAGGCATCATCGATGTTGCGTTTCAATGGGATAGCACGGCCACCGCGCATACCTTCATCTGAGGTAATAATGACTTTTGATTTGCCGTCAATTACGCGAGAGGCGATAGAATCCGGTGAGAAACCACCGAAGACCACAGAGTGCACAGCGCCGATACGGGCACAGGCGAGCATAGCCACTGCGGCTTCTGGCACCATAGGCATGTAAATCGTGACTATGTCACCACGGCGCACGCCTTGGCTGCGTAATGCGTTAGCGAATTTACACACCTCTGCATGTAATTCACCGTAGGTGATTTTACGTTGTTCGCTGGCGTTGTCGCCTTCCCAAATAATCGCCACGCGATCACTGTGCTCGGCTAAGTGACGATCTAAACAGTTGGCAGAAGCATTTAGGGTGCCGTCGTAAAACCAGTTGATCGATAAGTTATGATCATCAAAAGAGGTTTTTTTTATTTTAGTATAGGGTTTTATCCAATCAATACGCTTGCCGTGTTCTCTCCAAAAACCTTCAGGATTGACAATCGACTCTTGGTACATTGTTTTATATTTATCGTTGTTTACAAGTGCATTGGCAGCGATATTGCCGGAGACTTTGTAGAGAGACTGCGAGCTCATAGGGCTTCCCTTTTGAAAAATTGCGTGGACTGAGTATGGTATGCAAGGGGGCGGCAACTCCATTAGACCTTGGTCTAGTTTTAAATTTTCCTTTATATTTAGTCTGTTGCATTAAAAATCCGGCTAGATTTTAGACAGGTTTTATCGCACAATAATCAGAAAAAAGAGCAAAGTATGAATTTAACCTTAGTCGTCGCCGTTATTGCCGTCTGTTATGTCTCGCTTTTATTCCTATTAGCGTGGGGGGCGGAGCGTTGGTTTAGCCGGATCACCAAAAAGCTACAGGTCGGTATTTATGGCCTGAGCTTAGCGGTTTACTGCTCTTCGTGGAGTTTTTTAGGCACAGTTGGTCAATCGGCTAAGGATCTCTGGTCTTTTTTACCCATTTTTATCGGCCCCATTCTGATTTTCACCTTAGGTTTTGGCATGTTACGCAAGATGGTATTAGTGTCTAAGGCACAAAATATCACCTCAGTGGCCGACTTTATTGCCGCCCGATACGGCAAATCCCAAACCTTAGCCGCCTTAGTCACCTTAATAGCCTTGTTTGGCATCATGCCCTATATCGCCCTGCAGCTTAAGGCGATGGTGTTCAGCCTTAACCTGTTTCAACCCGCGGACGATCCCCTCGATGGCGTGACGATTCCGTTACTGATCACGTCTTTATTAGCCATATTTGCCATTTTATTTGGTACCCGCAAACTCGATGCCACCGAGCATAATCCCGGCATGATGCTCGCGATTGCCTTTGAGTCTCTGGTGAAACTCGCCGCATTTTTATTGGTCGGCGTCGTCATTAGTTTTGGGGTGTTCGATGGTTTTGGGGATATTTGGCAGCAGGCGAATGCGCAGTCGTTGATCAATTATCCTAATCCTCGTATCGAAGCTTTAATGCCTGAGTTACTCGTCGGAATGGCGGCGTTTTTGTGTATGCCAAGGCAGTTCCATGTGATGGTGGTGGAATGCGCCGATGAGTCAGTGTTGTCAAAGGGACGTTGGTTATTTCCCATCTATTTAGCACTTTTTGGTTTATTCGTTGGACCGCTCGCATTAGCTGGGAAGATCATCCTCGGCGATTCAGTGTCGGCCGATACCTATGTGATTAATTTGCCACTCGCCTTAGACCAACCTTTGCTGGCTGTGATTGCGCTGCTGGGCACACTTTCGGCGGCAACCGGCATGGTGATAGTGGCTGTGGTGACCATTAGTGTGATGGTGAGTAACGAATGGCTAGTGCCCGTGATGCTGCGGACGGGCCATATCCGCGAGAAAAACTTCAGTCAGTTCTCGCAGCTACTACTCAATGCCCGCCGTTTGGCGATCGTGATCATTCTTGGCTTAGGTTATGGCAGTTATCTGGCCTTAGCGGACAGTGATTCCTTATCCCATCTCGGCATGTTGTCCTTTGGCGCTTTTGCTCAGTTAGCGCCTGCCTTAGTGGGCGGACTTTATTGGAAGCACGGTAATCGTGCTGGGGTATTTTTAGGGCTCGGCGTGGGCTTTACGTTGTGGTTTTACATTATGTTGCAGGGCATGACAGATGTGCAAAGTTCATCAGCGTTAGTATCGGGAGTCACGGGTGAGATAGGCTTGCTAGATTCGATAACGCCCAATGTGCGTGATGCTCTGACGGCACTTTTTGCCAATATCGCCTGTTATATTTTGGGATCGATTTGGTTTAGGGCGGGTGTGGCTGAGCGTATTCAGGCCAGTGCTTTTGTGAGCCCTGGCAAATTGAAGAACAGTGCCAATAAGAAAAATGGCCCGATTTCACAGCAGGACTTACTCATTCTCGCCAGTCGATTCGTCAGCCCAACACGCGCCTATGAAAGCTTTAGCCGTTTTTCGATTGATGCGGTAAAAAGTGATAGCTGGCATAAAGCAGCGCCGCCTGAGCTGATTTTCCACACAGAACGTTTATTAGCGGGCGTACTTGGCGCCTCAAGCGCAGCGCTGGTGATGGATTCTGTGCTGCAAGGGCGTGATTTGGCGCTGGATGAAGTGTTCAGTCTAGTGGATGAAGCGTCATCGAAAATTATGCTCAGCCAAGACATGCTGCGCGGCGCGATTGAGCATGCCTATGAAGGCATGAGCGTGATAGATAATGATCTCAATCTCGTGGCTTGGAATTATAAGTATGTGGAGTTGTACCAATATCCCGATGGATTCTTGCAGCAGGGTATGCCCATCAGCGAAGTGATCCGTTTTAATGCGTCGCGGGGTTATTGCGGTGAAGGGGAAATTGAACAGCAGGTCGCCCAGCGGGTACAGCATATGCGTAATGGCACGCCACACACTTCTGAGCGCCATCGCAGAGACGGTAAAGTGATTAAAATTCAAGGTAATCCCATGCCAGACGGTGGCTTTGTGATGACCTTTACCGATATTACTCAGTATCGCGAGCAGGAGCGCGCACTGCTCGAGGCCAATGAAACCTTAGAAAGTCGCGTTAACGAGCGTACCTATGAATTAGCCATGTTGAACAGTGAGTTACTGGAAGCTAAGGCGCAGGAAGAAATCGCCAACGCCTCTAAAAGTCGCTTCTTGGCCGCTGTTGGCCATGATTTAATGCAGCCGCTTAATGCTGCGCGGTTGTTTACCGCATCTTTATCTCAGTATCCTAATCTCGATCGCGAGGCCAGAACCACCTTATCCCATGTGAACAGCTCGCTTAAGATCGCCGGCGAGTTGCTTACCGATCTGCTGGATATCTCTAAACTCGATTCTGGCATGGTAGATGTTAATCGTCGTGACTTTGCTATTTCTGAACTAATCAACGGTTTATCCGTTGAATTTGAAGCGATGGCGGCGGACAACCAAATCCGTTTTAAGATGATCCCATGCAGTGCGACTGTTAATTCTGATCCTTCGCTATTACGGCGTGTCTTACAAAATTTTTTAACCAATGCCTACCGTTACGCCCGTGGCGGCAGAGTCTTGTTTGGTTGTCGCCATCGCGGTCATTACCTTGAGATCCAAGTATTGGACACGGGTTGTGGTATCGATGAAAAAGAAACCCAAGAGATTTTCAAAGAATTCAAACGGCTGAATAATCCTAAGAGCAACAATGTCAGCGGATTAGGCTTAGGTTTAGCCATTGCCGATCGCATCAGTAAAGTGCTGGAACACGGTATTCAAGTCTCGTCCCATTTAGGGCGCGGCTCGGTATTCTCCATTTGTGTGCCGCTCGGGGAGACTGTACGTCAGCCGCAAGTGAAGGCGTTGCCATCGCTGCTGCAGCCGTTATCGGGTATCAAAGTGCTGTGTATCGATAACGAAGAGGCGATTCTGGCTGGCTTAGAAAGTCTATTAAGTCGTTGGCAATGTGAGGTTATTTGCGCCAAAGATTTATCCGATGCACGCATTAAGCTGGGGCTGAAAGGCGTCGCGCCCGATATTGTGCTCGCCGATTATCACTTAGATGATGGCCAAAATGGCGTTGATGCGATGGACGGTATTCGTGCCCTGTATGGCAAAGACTTACCCGGTATTTTGATCACCGCCAATACCCGCAAAGAGCTGGTTGAAGATGTGCAGCGCCGCGGCTATCACTATATGGCGAAAATGATAAAACCTGCCGCGCTGCGTGCATTGATTTCTAGCTTAGTGAAATGAGCTTAGTCTGAACAGCTTAGTCAAATCAGATTAGAAACATGAGTTTAGTGGAGTCGGTACGTTAATCGAAAGTCTAGATAACCCGCGCAGTTGCTATGCGGACTATCTGGACTAAACACAGGGCTAAAAGTTTGGTTGGCTAAAGGTTTGTCATCGTTCTTTAGTTCATCCCTAATCAAGTGAATGATCAGAGTTTGAAAACGGCGAGTTTGCCGTTTAAATTCAGTGATAACTCCGCCAAACTTTCACTTTCTTGGGCGAGATAGGTTGCCGATTCAGAAACTTCGAGCGCTGAGTTATTAATCCCGCACACGTTTCTGTTCATGTCTTCAGCGACCACACTTTGTTCTTCTGCGGCGGTAGCGATATGGGTCGCCATGTCACTCACATGTTTGATGTGAGCTACGATAAGCGATAAATCACTTCCCGCTTTTGCCGATTGACTTACACTGTTTTCTGCCAGTGCACGGCTTGCATCCATTGCCTTAGCGGCGCTCACAGCCCGTTGTTGCAATAATGAAATCGTGTTCTGAATTTCTTCGGTTGATTGTCTGGTGCGACTGGCGAGTTGTCTCACTTCATCGGCGACCACTGCAAACCCTCGTCCTTGCTCACCTGCGCGGGCGGCTTCAATGGCGGCATTCAGTGCGAGTAAGTTAGTTTGATCTGAAATTGCGCTGATCACTGAGGTCACTTCGCTGATCTGCATGACTTCCTCTTTAAGCATGTTCACTTGATCCGTCGCTTGCTCCACTTCTTTGGCGAGGGCATGGATTCCGTCCACACTGGCGTGGACATCTTGGTCGCCAAGGCCTGCTTCCCATGTGGCTTCTTTGGTATCTTTGGCCGTGCTCTCCGCATTATTCGCCACATCGGCGATAGTTGCGCTCATTTCATTCATGGCAGTGGCGAGCTGGGCAAGCTGATCCCGCTGATTATTCACCGCTTGATTGGTTTCCTCCGCGGTTGAGGCGATACGAGCCGAGGCCTGGGCAACATTATCAGCGCTATGACTTGCTTCCAGTAAGGTGCTACGAATCGAGCCAATACTTTGGTTGATGTTATGGGCTAAGGTGCCAAGCTCGTCTTTACCATAGACCTTTAATTGCGTGGTTAAATCCCCTTTTGTGATGGCGAGCATCGCCTGATTTACATCATCCAGTGGCCGAGTGATAGAGTGACTAATGGCATAACCTAGCCAAGCCATAAGCACAATAATGACAAATGTAATACCACCCATGGTGAGGTATTCATGCCAAATGGTGGCTTCGATATCTTGGAGCAACATGCCTGAGCCAAAGATCCAGCCCCAAGGTTTAAATCCCATTACCAGTGACATTTTTTGCGCCGATTTACCGTTAGCTGTCGTCCAGCGGTATTCGACTAAGCCTTGTTTGCCATCACGGCCGAGTTCGACCATTTTGTACCAGTAGTTTTCTTCGCCTTGATTGCCCATTTGTTGGCCAACTAATTCTCTTTTGATGGGGTGGACGATGACGCGCCTCGATTCATCAATCACAAACAAGTAGTTATCATTATCAAAGCGCATGTCGTTCAACATGTCCTTGGCGGCTTGCTGTGCTTGCTCTAAGGGCAGTGATTGGGATAACGCCTGAATGCGGCTGCTGGCGAGGGACAATACGGCATTAAGCCGTGCCTCACGCTCCGCCATCAGATTGTGCTTTAAAGCGGTAACAGAAATAACGAGTAAAATTAAGGCGCCTGCGAGGGCGATAATGAGCTGTAATGCGAGTTTGCGATTGACGGCTATGTCAGCGAGTTTGAACATATGATCTCCATGTCTTGGTGTAGCTATTTAAGCCATTCCTCAGCTCAATTTGTTGGCGGATATTGGCGAAAGATGTGTGGGGTAAAGTTAGCGATATAAGCATTGCTGGCTTTGGTAAAATTTCCAGTTGATGGATTAAATTAATCGGCTAAATTGCGGAGTTTTAATAGGAATTGTGAGCAATGTTGCAATTGCAACCTTAGTGCTTTTAGCTATTGAGAGGATGCGAGGTTTGAAAAAGGGGTAATACCAACCGTATTAAATATCTGTTCATTCAGCGGGAGTTCAACGCGCTTTAGACAAGGCGAAGGCTTGAAGGCATAGTGGTGCTCTGTCGAAAGCCTTAAACGCAGTATAAAGCGCGTTGCTACGCCGTTAACATCAGCCGACCTTCGGGAGCCTCACAGGCATCGCACTCCGGTGTTGCATTGACTTAAAAGGGAATAACCATTTCTGCGTCAATGCGCCTTGGATTGAGATGCCTGTGAGGCTCTGAACTGATTAGATATTTAATGTGATTGGTATAAGGTGACTGCCGAGTCACTTAACACAGCTGCTCAGTTTAAACCCCAGCGCACCTAGAATGGTGCGCTGAGTGTTGTCTATTTGAAGGATTCTTATGTTGAATGCTTATGCTGTTGGCATTAACCGTGGCTGATAAGTTGTGGCTCGGCACCGCTTGATGATGCCTTAATGCCTGCCGCGACTTGCTTCATCGCACCTGTGAGTTGGCTTAATTGCGCCGGGCTAATTATATAGGGCGGCATGATATAGATAAGGTTCGCGAAGGGGCGAACCCACACGCCTAAATCAACAAATTGTTGCTGTAGCTCAGCGGTATTGACGGGATCATGCATCTCTAACACGCCTACTGCCCCAAGCACTCGCACGTCTTTTACACTCGGTAAATCAATCGCATCCTTAAGTTCTAAGCGCATTTGCTGCTCGATAGCGGCCACTTGCGTTTGCCATTCATTGCGGTTAATTAAGTCTAAGCTCGCACACGCCGCCGCGCAGGCCAGCGGGTTACCCATAAAGGTCGGCCCATGCATAAACACGCCAGCGGGAGATTGGCTTATTCCTTGGGCGACTTTATCGGTACATAGCGTTGCCGCTAGGCTGATGTAACCGCCCGTTAGCGCTTTACCTAAACATAAGATATCTGGAGTGATATTGGCGTGTTCATAGGCAAATAGCTTGCCTGTGCGGCCAAAGCCTGTGGCGATTTCATCTAAGATCAACAACACACCAAATTCATCGCACAGGGCGCGAATACCCGCTAAATAATCCGCGCTGTAAAAACGCATCCCGCCAGCACCTTGCATGATCGGCTCTATGATCACAGCGGCAATATCATGGTGATTTGCACTTAAAAAGCTGCGCATAGCGGTTAAATCATCGGCTTGTAAGGTTTCGCCAAAGGCGGTTTGTGGCGCGGGCACAAAGGATTGTTTCGTAAGCGCATCGCCAAACATAGTGTGCATGCCACCTTCGGGATCGCACACGCTCATAGCGGCAAAGGTATCGCCGTGGTAACCCTTCTTAACGGTAAGAATACGTTGTTTTTGCGGCCGTTCTTCATGTGCGCCTTGCCCCTGCGAGCTCTGACCTTGCCAGTATTGCAGCGCCATTTTGATCGCCACTTCGACTGAGATAGAGCCAGAGTCGCATAAAAAGACTTTCGTCAGCGGCTCGCAGGTCATAGCGATAAGTTTTTTACACAGTTCAATGGCGGGTTCATGGGTGATGCCGCCAAACATCACATGGCTCAGCTGATGCAGCTGTTTTTCCATCGCGGTTAATATCTCGGGATGCGCATAACCGTGTACACAGGCCCACCATGAGCTAGTGCCATCGACCAGCTTGCGGCCATCGACGAGTTCGAGCTCGCAGCCCTTTGCGCTATGTACACCAAAAACAGGAAGAGAACGGGTCATTGAGGTGTAAGGATGCCAAATATGGGCGCTATCAAAATCAAAATCGAGTAAATTGCGCATAAATGCTCACTAAGTTGGTGGTAAAGTAGCCATTAGTAAACTGGATTCACTGGTTGGCGTTGACAGTTTAAGGGCTGAGGTTATCCTAGCCAAGATAAAAGACAGAATAAAGAGGGTGTTCAATGTCGCAGTTGCAAGTTCGTCATGATTGGAAGCGGGAAGAAATCGAAGCCTTATTTGCGCTGCCGATGAATGATTTGTTATTTAAAGCCCACAGCATTCACCGTGAAGTGTACGATCCCAATGAAGTGCAAATTAGCCGCTTGTTATCGATTAAAACCGGTGCTTGCCCTGAGGATTGTAAATACTGCCCGCAGAGCGCCCGTTATGACACAGGTCTAGAGAAAGAGCGTTTGCTGGCAATGGAAACTGTGCTGACCGAAGCGCGCAGTGCTAAAGCCGCGGGGGCATCTCGTTTCTGTATGGGCGCCGCTTGGCGTAACCCGAAAGAAAAAGACATGCCGTACCTTAAGCAAATGGTACAAGAAGTCAAAGCCTTAGGCATGGAAACCTGCATGACGCTTGGCATGCTTTCTGAAGAGCAGGCGAACGATTTAGCTGGCGCAGGCTTAGATTATTACAACCACAATTTAGATACTTCGCCTGAATACTACGGCGATGTGATCACCACTCGTACCTATCAAAATCGTTTAGATACCCTGACACATGTGCGTGCCTCTGGCATGAAAGTCTGCTCTGGTGGGATTGTCGGCATGGGTGAAAAGGCGACGGATCGCGCAGGTTTACTGCAACAGCTGGCCAATTTACCGCAGCATCCTGATTCAGTGCCGATCAATATGTTAGTCAAAGTGGCGGGCACACCTTTTGAGAAGCTTGACGATCTCGATCCACTCGAATTTGTGCGTACCATTGCCGTGGCACGTATTTTAATGCCGCTTTCGCGCGTGCGGTTATCGGCGGGTCGCGAAAATATGAGTGATGAACTGCAGGCCATGTGTTTCTTTGCTGGCGCCAACTCGATTTTCTACGGTTGTAAATTGCTGACCACGCCAAACCCAGAAGAAAGCGATGATATGGGGCTATTCCGACGTTTAGGCTTACGTCCAGAACAGGGCGCTGCGGCAAAATTGGAAGAAGAAAGTGCTGTTCTAGCCAAAGCGGCGGCCTATCAAGATAAGTCATCGGCACAATTCTATGACGCGGCGGCTTTGTAAGCACACTGACTTCATGTTGTTTGACGTATATCTTGAATAACATATCAATCCTGTCGGCGCAGTCTGTATTGACTGCGGCCAACAGGTTTATTCAATGTGTTCTATTCCTAAGATAAATCTGCTTAAATCGCACACTCTTGAGGCTAAATTGATGAGTTCTCTGCTTGAGACTAAAATTGCCGCCCGTCAGCATGCTTTGCGTGAGCAAGGATTACTGCGCCAACGTAAAGTGCTGAGTGTCGATCATGCCATTAACACCAACGCATCCACTTCGAGCCCACGTTTTGTGTTTGAAGGTCGCACTTATGTCAATTTCAGTAGTAATGATTATTTAGGTTTATCCCGCGAACCTGAACTCGCTGAGGCCTTGCACCTTGGCGCACAAATCTACGGTGTGGGCAGCGGCGCATCGCCCTTAGTGACAGGTTACTGTGACGCACATTTGGCGCTGGAGCGTGAACTTTGCGCCTTAACGGGGCATGAAGCTGCATTGTTATTTTGCTCGGGCTTTAGTGCCAATACGGCGTTGATGAAAACCTTGTTTGATCAGCACGATATTGTGGTTGCCGATAAGCTAGTGCACGCCTCCATTATCGATGGTTTGCAAGATAGCGGCGCGCAGCTGAAACGTTTTTTACACAATTCCTTAGAAAGCGCTGAGCGGTTACTCGCTCGAAATCAGACATCGGCGTTAATCACTGAAAGCGTGTTTAGCATGGACGGAGATTGTGCGCCGATTTTTGAGTTATCGGCGCTTTGTCGCCAACATCATACTTGGTTGATTGTCGATGATGCCCATGGTTTTGCGGTGCTCGATGGCTATAACAATGCAGATGCCGCCAAGCTTATCGATGTGCAAGTAGTGACCTTTGGTAAAGCCTTAGGTTGCCAAGGCGCGGCCGTGTTGGGGAGTCAGGCGCTGATCGATTATTTAGTCAGTAACGCCCGTGAATACATTTACTCGACCGCCTTATCGCCCGCCAATGCCGCATTAGCGTTAGCCGCTGCTCAGTACTGCACAGCACATCCCGAGTTACAGCAAAAACTGCATGAGAATATCACGCTGTTCAAACGATTATGCCTTGAGGCGAATGTGCCCCTTTTAGGTTCAGATACCGCGATTCAGCCGCTGGTCATTGGTGATGCGCGGCAAACATTGCAAGTAGCCGAGGAGCTAAGGGCTGCAGGGATTTGGGTTGGCGCGATTCGCCCGCCGACCGTGCCTGTGGGCTCAGCACGTTTACGCATTACCTTAACGGCAGCCCATGCCGTGGAAGATATCGCGGCCTGTGCTGCGCAATTAGCTCAAGTGCTCAGTCGCATCGGTGTGCCGCTTGTGACTGAACGACAAGCTACGGATGATCACAGATAAATGTACGCTATAGAACGCGTTATTCTATTGAATTTTAAGTTTTTATGGTTGAGTGTTAACTGCAATGCCAAGCCCGATTAAATCCAGCAAGCCCAACGCGAGTAAATTAAGCTCTAACGTGCTCAAATCTAGTGAGCCCAGCTCTTGCGGGTCAATATCTCACGAGATGAATGTGAGCGAATCTGCTGTAATACCAGCTTTTGAAAAACAAGCGATTGCAAAACTAGCTGTGGGAAAAAGAGCAATTGAGAAAGTAGCCAATACACACGGCGCTCAGATTGCCGAACGATTCTCTGCAGCGGCCCATAGTTATCAAGACCATAATCAGTTACAGCGTCTGAGCGCCGCCAGTTTACTCAGTGAGTTTACCGCCAAAGGTCATCTGTTGGACATTGGCGCTGGCCCTGGGACCGATTTTTCGGCGCATGATTTTGCACATCACTCTGAGCATCACGCTGAGCAGAGTTTGATGCAAAATCCACAGACGACTGTGTTTGCTGTGGATATCGCCCTTGGCATGTTGCACAAGCTGAAACAATCTTATCCCGATTATTACGGCGTGTGCGCCGATGCCGAGTGTTTACCCTTTGTCGATGGCTGCATCGATGTGATTTATTCGAATCTGGCTTTGCAATGGTGTGGGAATTTCGCCGCTGCGGTCACCGAAATGGCGCGAGTGCTTAAGCCAAATGGCGAGTGTCATTTGAGCCTAGTAGCGCAGGGAAGTTTGAATCAATTAGCCGAATTAGGCTTAAGAGTGAATGACTTTTCGACGCTAGAGTCGCTAAAAGCGGCATTTAAACTCGATACATGGCAGTCGTTAGAGGTGCAGCTCATTCCTATGACAGTGCATTTTGATACGCTCAAAACCTTACTCTATTCCATTAAAGGGGTAGGCGCATCAGTGCAATCGCTCAGCTCAAGCCATTCAGCTCATTCAATCAGTTCAGCCAACTCAACCCGTTTAATTGACTCAACAACGCAAGCAGCAGGAGAAGTTGCTGGTGCAATCGCCGCTGCAGATTTAGCTCCGCGGCTGCGTGGTCGCCAAGATTGGCTGGCAATGCAGGCCAAAGCCGAATCTTTTCGTGTACCCCAAGGTTTACCGTTAACCTATCAGATAGTGCAGATACGTGCTCGGCGCGGGATATAACAGTTTCGCGCTATGTTTAAGCTACAGCAGTGTTCTAGCTACAGCAGTTATCATGCAAATATATTTAGCATTGGTGAGCGATAGGGGCTTTAGTGTGTAGATTTATGGATTGGTTGCTTTTAGCTTCATCCCGAGTGTATTTCATAAAGACCACTCAGTAGCGACAGATAAGGATCTAATATGTTTTTTGTAACAGGTACAGATACCGACAGTGGTAAAACCTTAGTTTCATCGGCGCTGTTAACTGCTGTAAACCGTTTGGGCGCGATAGCCAGTGCTGACTCGGCTGTGAGTATTTTAGCGTCTAACACGCTGTCGACCTTAGGTGTTAAGCCCATTGCCTCTGGCTGCGCACAAACCTCCGAAGGCTTGCGTAATGCCGATGCACTGCAGTTGATGACTTCATCGTCGCTGAAACTTACTTATCCTGTCATTAATCCTTTTACCTTTGAACCTGCGATTGCGCCGCATATTGCTGCCGCCCAAGTGGGCGTGAGCTTAGCACCTGAAGCCATTATCGAAAGTTTGGATTTAGCGGCATTTGCTCAAGCGGATTTTTGTCTGATTGAGGGCGCGGGTGGCTGGCGTTTGCCCTTAGGCGAGGGCCGATATTTATCGGAAGTGGTACAGAGATTAGAACTGCCAGTGATACTCGTGGTGGGCATGAAGCTCGGTTGCTTAAATCACGCACTGCTCACTCAAGAGGCAATACTGGCCGATGGACTTAAGATTGCTGGTTGGGTCGCCAATTGTGTCGACCCGAATATGAGTATGTTTGCGGAAAACTTGGCGAGCCTTAAAGAGATGATGTCAGCGCCTTTCCTCGGCAGTGTACCTTTTCTTAATGATCCCAGTGCTGAAAATGCCGCCGATTATCTTGATACTTCACCGCTTTTTCAAAGCGCAGAGGCTAATGCATAGGCAGTGCCTAACTAATGTTTAGCCGCTGAGCGGCTTAATGAGCGGTACTGCTAATGTCTTTAGACAAAAAAATAAGCCTCACATTACGTTGAGGCTTATTTATATCAAGGCTACTGATTAATGCTCGCAAATGAGTGACTGCACATTAAAGCTAAGCGTTGCTATCAGCGATTGATCTGTTGCTTCAATGCCGTTGAGGCTTTAAAGCTGGGCTGATTGTAACCGTCGATTTCAATAGCCTCGCCCGTTTGTGGATTACGGCCCGTTTTAGCAACATGGTATCTCAGTTCAAAGGTGCCAAATTGCGGCAGGAAAATTTTCTCGCCTTCGCTTAAGGCGACGTGGATCTGTTGCAATATCTGCTCAACCACAGGTTTAGTGCTCGCTTGCGATGCATTGAGTTCGGCGGCAATACGTTGGATAAGTTGTGCTTTGTTCATAGAAACCTCTGAAGTCAGCTTAGGTTCAATCGAAGGGGAGTTATAACAAGCTCGCCTTAAGATTGAAAGTCATAGCTAGCTTAGCGCGGTTGATTGGTGTTTTATTGACAGACTTGTGATGCTTTTGGTGGCTGAGTGTTGCGAAAGTGGCAGCCGTTTGTCAGTATTGAGTGGCCTAAAGGCTGAGTTAAAAGGCTTAAGCGCAAGGCGTATTGCGCTTAAGCTATGAGTAACACTATTTAACAGCTGGCTGATGAGAAGCCAGCTTTTTAAAGCTCGCCTATGAAAAGAGCGTTTCTTCCAAGGTACGGCCTTTCAGTAGCATCTTGTATTGCCACTTATGTTGGTTAAACAGGGCAAATAGGCGCATTTCGATATCACTGCTCTGTGCTTTTTCTTCATCCGTTGCGAGCTGGATAATAAACACCTTGCTCTGTTTTGAGCTGACGTTCACCACGCCCGCTAGTTTTGCCACTTCCGCTTGCAGTAAATCACTGTCACAGCTTTGCATGGTTAACGTCAGGTAATCACTGTCGGTCGATGCATGCATAGACACGGCTTGGCTCAATTGTCCCTTGTCTAAATACAACACCTGATCGCACAGCTTTTCGAGCTCATCGAGATTATGCGAGCTGATCATAAAAGTTGTGGTGGGCGATAAGGCTTTGACCAGTTCGCGGACTTTTTTCGCGTT
Source organism: Shewanella scandinavica (assembly GCF_031932065.1). Taxonomy (NCBI): domain Bacteria; kingdom Pseudomonadati; phylum Pseudomonadota; class Gammaproteobacteria; order Alteromonadales; family Shewanellaceae; genus Shewanella; species Shewanella scandinavica. The sequence continues at coordinate 204,978 of NZ_JAUOES010000006.1, read as the reverse complement.
GGCAGGATCGAGCCCCGCGGTCGGCTCATCCAATAGCACTAACTCTGGCGAGCCAATCAACGCCTGCGCAATCGACACGCGTTTACTCATACCGTGGCTGAGGCTTGGTGGTTTTTGCTCGGCGACATCCGCCAAATCGACTAAGGTCAATACGCGAATGGCCTCTTGTCTGGCTTGTTCTACGCCCATGCCCTGCAGACGCGCGAAAAAGCTTAACTGGCTAACAATGGTCAAATTGGGATCGAGCACCGCATCTTGGGGTAAAGCGGCAATTTTGCCTAAAAGTTTAGGGCTATTAGGCGCTTCACCGAGCAGGGTTATCGTCCCTGCACTTGGCGACAAATAGCCGCATAACAGGCTAAAAAGCGTGGTTTTACCCGCGCCATTTGGACCGACAAGGGCGATGGGCGCACCTGCTTCTAGGCTGAAGTTAACATCATTCAGCGCCTTTTTGCTGCCGTAAAGTTGCGACAGCCCTTGGCATTGGATCAGACTCATAGCGAGCTCCTTTGCATATACATTCTGCCGAGCAAGAGGGCCGCAGCGGTTTGGAACAGTGGAATAGGGGCATAAGCTAAGCTGTTGAGCCCATTAGTATTGAGCATGTCTGACAGCTGAGCACCGGGTAATACCCATTGCAGCTGAGCCAATACGCTAGATTTGCTGCCTAACACCATGATGGCGATGGAAATCACTGTCCATAAAATGGTCGCAAACACCATAGCTTGGCGTGCCGTGCGCGCATACAGGGACAATAACGTCATCACTGCCGTATAGGGCAAGATCACTATGATGAGGTTAAGGCCAACTAAGGCGCCAGAGCTTAACGCCGGCAAAAAGAGCTGGCTGTCACGGCTAAGCGCGAGGGCGACAGTGGCGATAATCGTTAATAGGATCAGCAAGCCTTGGATCAGGATTTGGCCGAGAAAACGCCCGAACAATAAGCTGTCACGGCTAGTGCGTATGGTTAAAAAACGCAGTGTGCCACGGGTTTTATCGGAGGAGAACTGATCGGCGGCGATCAAAATGCTGAACATAGGGAACAAATACAGCGCAAAGCACCAAAACACCGCCATTTCGGCCACGGGCCACTCAAAGAGCACATTGAGGGTATTGGCACCAAATAAGCTGTCGATGACATCTTTCACATTCGGCTGTAATAACATCGCCGATGCGCTTTGAATGGGATAAAGCAGGAGTACGCCCCACACTAAACCAAAGGCGACCAAGGCGATGATCCCTCGGGTATTAAATAAAAATTTGCGCAGTTCAAACATGGCGATGATAAGCATGTTGTTGAAACTGCTTGGTGGATTATTGGTCATGTGCTGTCTCTATTATTCTTGGCGCTATGATTCTGGGGCAGTTAAGTTTCTCACCCTTGGGTAGACAGTGAATTAGTCCATAAGTGCCATTTTGCCCAAATGGCACTGTATTCAATCGGTTTTCGACTTCCTATTGATGCTCTCAAACATATGATCAAAACATCTTGCTATAACATACAGACTAGGTTCCAGCATTAAAAGCGAGTTAAACAACGCTTTGATTCTCTTTAAAAGGTGATTAGCTCAACGAGGCAATTAACTCATCAAGTTTTTGCGTCAGTTCAGCCACTTGTCGCTCAAGCTCGGTCACTCTTTTGGTCAATTCAAGCGGCTCAGCATCCAAAGACACAGCGACATGGGCGACGGTATGGCTCGCACTTTCGGGCTGCGCAGTTTCGAGTTGCGATGAGGCTGCAGAGAATAATTCCACATAACGGGATTCGCGGCGGCCGGCTTCTCTGGGCAATTGTTTTAAGAAAGGTTTTTCGCGGCTCATCAATTGGCGGATGCAATCTTCCACTTCGATCACGTCTTTAAACTCGTGTAGGCGATTACTGCGGGTGCGCAGTTCTCCCGGCGTTTGTGGGCCACGTAATAGCAACAAACAGACGATGGCGAGTGCGGCGGAGGACAGTTGAAGTTCACTGAATTCGGTATTGCAGAATCTGTGCTTGTATTTCATGACGCGGCTGCCAAATCCCGACTGTTCGCTGATCAAACGTTTACGATTAAGGGAATCGACGGCGATTTGCACTTGGGTTTCGCTGAGTTCGAGTACCGGCTCGCGGCTGGTTTTTTGATTGCAGGCTAAGGTCAAAGAGTTTAGCGAGAGTGGATATTGCTCAGGGGTGGTGATTTCTTTCTCAAGCAGGCATCCGATGACTCTGGCTTCGTGTAACGTGAGTTCCATATAAGCTCCAAAGAAAAAAGCATGGCTTTGTTTATAACAGAGCCATGCTTAATATCCTAGGAGTTGTCAGTCAAACTCTGCCTTAGTGGCGGTAAACTGTACAACTTTAACGCTAAGTCCTGAATAGAGTTGATTATTCTGCGGTTTCAGTTAAACGCAGACCATCATTATCTATGCTCAGTTGCCCATTCTTAAATAAACCACCTATGGCTTTTTTGAAGGCCTTTTTGCTCATACCAAGCTGATCGTAAATGATTTCAGCATCGGTTTTATCGGTTAGGGCTAAGAAGCCGCCAGCCTGTTTGAGTTTGATCAGGATAATGTGGGCGTGCTTATCTAACTCTTGTTTACTGCCTTGTTGCAGCACAAGATCGATTTTGCCATCGCGGCGCACTTGTTTGATGAAACCTTTGAGTCTTTGGCCGAAACGCAGTTTTTGGAACACTTCGTTTTCGTAAATCACGCCCCAATGGGCATGATTAATAATGGCTTTATAGCCTAAATCTGTGGTGCCGCCGATATATAAATCGACCTGCTCACCCACTGTGTACTCTGGCTCTGTCTTATCGAGGAACTTATCGATTTTTGAAGAGGCCATGATGCGTTCATCGGCGCGGTTAGCGTGTACATAAACCAGATAAGAGCGACCTTCTTCGATAGGCTTATGTTGCTCACCGAAGGGCAGTAATAAGTCTTTATCTAAGCCCCAGTCTAAAAAGGCGCCATAAGGACCGGTTGCAACGGCTTTTAAATAGGCAAATTCGCCTACCTGTGCCAATGGACGGCGCGTGGTGGCAATCACGATATCTTCAGAATCTAGATACAGAAACACGTCAAGCAGATCACCGACTTGGCAGTCTTTTGGGGTGACTTTGTTTGGCAGCAGTACTTGCCCTAATTCGTGGGCGTTTAAATACACGCCAAAGCTGACTTGTTTTACAACCTCAAGTTTGCAGGTTTTACCTATCTGTACCATGGATCTCTCTGTGCATAATGGAATGTGATTCGGCTGCGATTATACACTTCGGTGCTGAAACTGCAGCATTATTGTCTTTGGGTTTTATCTTAGGGCGATTCAGCCGTTAATCATCACCGCTGTTTAGTTGGATGTTGGTAAGGGCTATGACAAGAAATGTGGTTGGAAAAGTAATGAGGATTGTTACTAGGAATGACCTCATATTGGTATCTGGGATTGTCTTAAGTTTTAAGGTGGAATTGCATCTCGGTTTATGGCTTAGGTTTATGGCTTATTGGTGCTGAATTTTGCACTGTGATATTGAGCGCTAGGCTTTAGCCAATGGCTGCACGTAGGCGGGGCTAAAGTGACACACAAAATGAAGGGTTATTTGCGGCAATAAATGTCAAAAAAGTTACAAAGGCTATTAAAAAATATTGAACAGACGAGTACGGCGTTCATGCGCTAACTGGCTAATATTATTCAGCTTAACGCTAATACTCAGTAGGTGGTTGTTAAGCGGGTGTTTTTTATATTTTAATGCGAAATATTAAATGAGATTCTTGCTTGCATTCTGTGACATTGCGCGGTTTAATTGCGCCGTTCAACGACTTCGCTCGTTAGAGACATTACAAATATTACGTGAGTAGTAAAGGTTTTATGGTTCAGCAGTCATTAACCGTGTAATTGACAACATATCGAATTACATGGGGTTAAGAGGGTTTTTATTAGCTAATGCACAAGCATCCATTTTTTGCACTTTGCCTAAAAGTGTCACAATGCCAACGCTCGATTGTCGTGCCATACGATGATACTGGCCTTAAGCATCTCACGTTGATCCGCATCAATTCTGGCCGCGAAGAAGCCAATAGTCCCCTGTTAAAATAATCTTGCCTAGAGATAAGCTGGTTTGGCGTTTTCGCTAGTTCGGTGTTGTCGGTTTTCGTTTTCTACTTGTGTTATCGGTTTCTGAAGGTCTTAACTTCTTTCGAACGTCTTTAAGCTGCTTATTAGCTTGATGTTTTAAGGATACGACTCAGGACTTCATTCGGCTTTTTGACGGTATTTGCGGCCTTTAGCCTTAAGATAAATGCAAGCGAGGCAAGTAAAGATAGCTTTACTGGGAGAAGGGAATAAGCTTCTTCATCAATATGATAGGATATAGTGCGTTAAGATGAATTGTCTCTTGCGCTATTAATGAAAATCGCGGCAATGTCACTTACACTAGCGTGACGTTGCGGCATTAAGTAGAAGGTAAAATCTACCTTCGTGTATGTCAGGTAAGGTGTCCCTTTGCCTGGGTTTGTCGAACGGGCGGTTGTGCTATTAAGTCATAACCGTTTAACCCATTTTTTAATAGACGGGCTAAATAATAATGAATGATTGGTCTATTGATGATGCTCGTGCTGGGTACAATGTTACTCACTGGAGCCAAGGTTTTTATGGGATCAGCGATCACGGTGAGGTGACAGTGTCACCGGACCCAAAAAATCCTGATTACAAGATTGGCTTAAATGAGCTAGCCAAAGACATGGTTAAAGCGGGCGTCGCTTTGCCTGTACTAGTTCGTTTTCCGCAGATCCTGCACCACAGAGTGAACAGTTTGTGCCAAGCATTCGACCAAGCGATACAGAAGTACGAGTATCAGGCGGACTATTTGCTGGTTTACCCGATTAAAGTAAACCAACAGCAAACTGTGGTGGAAGAGATCCTGGCGAGTCAGGCATCAAAAGAAGTACCACAACTGGGTTTAGAAGCGGGCAGTAAGCCTGAGCTGATGGCTGTGTTAGCCATGGCGCAAAAAGCCAGTTCAGTCATTGTATGTAATGGTTATAAAGATAATGAATATATCCGTTTAGCACTGATTGGTGAAAAGTTAGGCCACAAGGTTTACATCGTTTTAGAAAAATTGTCTGAACTGAAAATGGTGTTAGCTGAATCTAAACGTTTGGGCGTTAAACCGCGTTTAGGTTTGCGTGCGCGTTTAGCATTCCAAGGCAAAGGCAAATGGCAAGCAAGCGGCGGCGAGAAGTCTAAGTTTGGTCTATCAGCTGCGCAAATTTTGCTGGTTGTTGAACAGCTAAAGCAAAACGATATGCTGGATTCGTTGCAATTGCTGCATTTCCACTTAGGTTCGCAAATTGCGAACATCCGTGATATTCGCCAAGGTGTGAGTGAAGCGGGTCGTTTCTACTGTGAACTACGTGAATTAGGCGCAAGCGTTAACTGCTTCGACGTCGGTGGTGGTTTAGCGGTAGATTACGATGGCACACGTAGCCAAAGTAATAACTCGATGAACTATGGTCTTACCGAATACGCCAACAATATCGTTAACGTATTGACCGACATCTGTAATGAATACGAGCAACCTATGCCACGTATTATTTCAGAATCGGGTCGCTATTTAACGGCGCACCATGCTGTGCTTATTACCGATGTTATTGGTACTGAAGCCTATCAGCCTGAAGATATTCAAGCCCCAGCTGAAGAGTCACCACAGTTATTGCATAACATGTGGCATTCATGGTCAGAGATCAGCGGCCGCGCCGATCAACGCGCCTTGATTGAGATTTACCACGATAGCCAAAGTGACTTACAAGAAGCGCATTCGCTGTTCGCTTTAGGTCAATTGAGCTTAGCGGAGCGTGCGTGGGCTGAACAAGCTAACCTGCGTGTGTGCCATGAAGTGCAAGGGCTATTGAGTGCGAAGAACCGTTATCACAGACCGATCATCGACGAACTCAATGAAAAGTTAGCCGATAAGTTCTTTGTTAACTTCTCATTATTCCAGTCATTACCCGATGCTTGGGGTATTGACCAAGTGTTCCCAGTATTGCCGTTATCGGGTTTAGATAAAGCCCCTGAGCGCCGTGCTGTGATGCTCGATATCACCTGTGACTCTGACGGTATTGTTGATCAATACGTTGATGGTCAAGGGATTGAAACCACATTGCCAGTGCCAGCTTGGAGTGCGGATAGCCCGTACCTGATTGGTTTCTTCCTTGTGGGTGCCTACCAAGAAATCTTGGGTGATATGCACAATTTGTTTGGTGATACTAACTCTGCGGTTGTTCGCATCGAAGATAACGGTGTGACGAACATTGAATCGGTATTGGCGGGTGATACTGTCGCTGACGTATTGCGTTACGTTAACTTAGATGCGGTGGCCTTTATGCGCACTTACGAAGAGTTAGTGAATCTGCATATTGCCGAAGATGAACGCGCACAAATTTTAGAAGAACTGCAAGTTGGCCTGAAAGGCTACACTTACTTGGAAGATTTTTCTTAAGATATTTTTCTTAAGATTTAGTGTGTTAAAATAAATCAGCCTAAGGTCACTTAGGCTGATTTTTGCTTTCTGGACGATATTTATTTATCGTCCGTGGGTGCTATTACGGCGTAAAGGATGTCAACAGCAAGGGCGCATAGCGTTTAATGGAGTTAAGGATTTGATGTTTTTTGAAGGCTCAGAAAAGAAACTTGAGATCATCGTGGCGGCGTCTACGCCGAATTTACGCGAACTCGATGTGAGTTTTTGGTCAGCCTTAGTCAATTGTGCCCATGCCGAGATTTTGTCGCAGATAAGTAATGCTGATTGCGATGCCTACCTGTTGAGCGAATCTAGCTTGTTTGTCTGGCACGACAGATTTGTCATGCTCACCTGCGGCAATAGCACTTTAGTGGACGCCGCCTGTTATTTTATCGACGCGCTTGGCGTGCCTGCCATGGCGTTGGTGAGTTATCAGCGTAAAAACGAATACCAAGCCCACCTGCAAACCACGAGTTTTGCTGATGATGTTGGCAAGCTGCGTCAGCGTATCGCGGGTAAGGCAATGAGAGTGGGGCATTTAGACAGTCATCATCATTATTTTTTCTGCTCTGATAGTGATTATCGTGCACCAAAGGATGATCAAAGCTGTGAGCTGTTGATGTACCACATTCGTGGTGAGCTAGCCGATTATCTAAATGGTGGCTCGCAAAGCAAAGCTGAAATTTGTGCCGCACTCGAACTTAACGATTTATTCCCAGACTTTGAGCTTGACGCCCATTTATTTGATCCATCAGGTTTTTCTATGAACGGTCTCTGGGGCAAGTATTATGTGACCTTGCATATTACGCCCCAAAGCGAGAATGCCTGCGCTAGCTCCTATGTGAGCTTTGAAACGAATCTGGATTTAACCCAGTATCCGCAACAACTCTTAGGGCGATTCTTAGCACTATTTTCTCCCATCAGTTGGGACACTATCGGCTTTAATATCAACGACTCAACGCAGGGATTTCCTGCCCATTTATGCTTAGGGCGTGGCTCATTAACGACTGAGCAAGGTTATGATATTCGCTTTAGCCACTATCAGCAGCTTGATGCTGAAGTGCTGATCCCTGAATTCATGTAAATTTTTGGCATTTACTTAAGGAAACCCCATGACAGATCTCAGTGATATCCGCCGCGAGTATGCTAAAGGCGGCTTACGTCGTGCCGACTTACCGCAAAACCCAATGGACTTGTTTGAACTGTGGATGACGCAGGCGAGGGATGCTGAGCTTAGCGATCCAACGGCTATGTGTGTGGCGACTGTGGACGAACACGGCCAACCTTTTCAACGGATAGTGTTACTTAAACGTTTTGATGACACAGGTTTCGTATTTTTTACTAACCTTGGTAGTCGCAAAGCCCAGCAAATTGCCGCCAATAATAAAGTCAGTTTGCATTTCCCTTGGCATCCTTTAGAGCGGCAAGTGTCGGTGCTCGGTGAAGCGCAGTCGTTGTCTACCGCCGAAGTGCTTAAATACTTTATGACCCGTCCTAAGGACAGCCAAATTGCCGCTTGGGTGTCGCAGCAGTCGAGTAAACTTAGCGCGAGACAAGTACTTGAAGGTAAATTCTTCGAAATGAAGGCTAAGTTCGCCAAGGGCGATGTGCCTTTACCCAGTTTTTGGGGCGGTTACTTAGTCAGACCTTCGAGTATCGAATTTTGGCAGGGTGGAGAACACAGGCTGCATGATCGTTTTATTTATACTCGCCTTGATGCTGAGTGGGAAATCGATCGTTTAGCGCCATAGTAGGGTGCCCCCTTCGGTATTGCATTGCCTAAAACTGAGTCTGTGAACCTAACAGCAACAGAGTGAAAAGACATTGAGTGATTATAAAATTTGGGTTGACGCGGACGCATGCCCCAATCCTATCAAAGAAATCCTGTTCCGTGCGGCGGAGCGTAAAGCTTTGCCGCTGGTGCTGGTGGCTAATCAAATGATCCGCGTACCGCCATCGCCCTATATCAGCCAAATCCGCGTTGGAGCGGGTTTTGATGTGGCGGATCAATACATTGTCGACCATGTTGAGCCAACGCATTTAGTGATCACCGCGGACATTCCCTTAGCGGCTTTAGTCATCGAAAAGGGCGCCTTGGCACTCAATCCCCGCGGCGAGCTTTATACCGTCGATAACATAAAACAAAAGCTGACGATGCGTGATTTTATGGAAGACTTGCGGGGCTCAGGCGTGCATACCGGCGGACCGGATTCGTTTTCCCAAGCGGATAAACAGGCTTTTGCCAATAGCTTAGATAAATGGTTAGTTAGAGTATGAAGCATAGTTTACTGGTCGCTAATGGATAAAAAGAGTATCTTTAGCTTAAGTTAGGTGATGTGGATCACGGTTAACTGGGCAGGATTTTCGCCTGCTGCAGATGTCGATTTGCTTTACTGCATGGCTTTTAAACTCACTTTTTGAGGACTGATACGATGAAAAAATGGATGGGAATTGTTGCCTTATCGGCTATGGCCAGTTTTAGCTGCGCCGCGCAATGGCAAGTGATGGATCAAGATTCGCGAGTCAGTTTTATTTCGGTAAAGAAAGGTGACATTGGTGAAGTCCATCACTTTAAACAACTCAAAGGTACGTTAAAAGAGGATGGTCAATTCGAATTAACCATTCCGTTAATTGGCGTCGCCACAGGTATTGATGTCCGCGATGAGCGGATGCAGAACTTATTGTTCGAAGTGTCTTTATATCCTGAGCTTAAACTGTCGTCTCAAGTTGACACTAAAATGCTAAAAGATCTCGGCATTGGTGAGACTAAAGTCGTTGATATCGATGGTAAAATTGCATTGCATGGTAAATCGCAAACTAAAACTTTTTCGGTAATTATCACTAAAGTTTCTGATAAAAAGCTGTTAGTGAACAGTTTTCAGCCGATAATTGTGAATGCCAATGAGTTTGATCTTGTCGCAGGCATTGATAAATTACGTGAAATTGCGGGTTTATCGAGCATTAGCCAAGCTGTTCCTGTGTCATTTGTACTAACCTTAACTCAGTAACTTCAATAAGATTGGTGTAGATCAATACGTCAGTTATCGAAGATAGGCTAGAGTTAAATAAGTGGCGTATGCTGGATCTCGATGAGAAGCCGAATTTTCGGCTTCTTTGATATTTCCGATTGTGGTATTAATAGCACCACACTAGATATTAAGTTAATGAGTTTAAAGGGTAAAAAATGGTCACAGATAAAGATGGTTACATGCATTTGGTCCAGTATTTAACTGAACATCTTGGCTTATTTGAAACACCAAGTTCTGAGGTGATTTCAGACGATACTGTGATGGAATTATTTGAAGAGCAATTGTCGGCGCAGATCATTATGGTGTGTGGTCAAAATCCGTCATTGTCTTTCGCGCAGCGCAACATGATTATCCGCGAAGTGGATGCGATTGTGTATGATTTAGAAGAGATTTTAGCTTCAGTTGCCAATCATAAAGCTACACCTGCTCAGACGTTATTTATTACCGAATTTTCCGGTTTAATTAAGAATTTGTTCGATCAAGAAATCGCTAAACAGCAAGTCAGCGTCTAGTCAGAAGGGCGCTCTAGCTTTGAGTGGCAAGCGTGCTGGCATTGACATTAAGGTGTAATTTCAGCTCGTTGTAACAGTTAGTGTTAACGGCCTATTTTAACCGTCATGTTTTTGCTGCTTGATTGCCACGCTTAAGTGCCATGTGTTTCCTCACCTTGAATCTAGTCTTAAGTCGCTGCGCGAGTTAGCGTTTAGCTTAAAACCTTTAGTGTGAGGCTATATCTGCTATTCGTTACCCTTCGAGTTATTTTACTGGTTCATTACTTTTCAGCCTTGTATTGCCACTTTGTTCAGCGACCTTATGCTGCTGGCTTAGACTTATCCTAAGTGATTTGGATAGCTGAGTGGTGAAGACTAAATCGGCTTAACGTAAAATAAACCACTCTCTTTTCCTGCATTTATGCCATTGTCTGTGTATCTTTAGTGTGTGAGCTTTAACTATTTTCCCCTTCGTGTATTGATAAGGAGTGTTCAATGCTAACGATCTCTTCAGGCCATGCCCATGACATATTGGCAGTTGTCGCATCTGGCCGTGTTAATCATGGGGATGTGGAAGGCTATCTAGTTCCCGCCATTGAAGCTAAGCTGCAAGATCACGCCAGTATTCGCCTCTGGTACGAGTTTTCCCCTGAATTTGAAGGCATATCCGTCGCTGCCCTGTGGGACGATGCAGTACTCGGCTTATTTCACTTAAGTGATTTCTCAAGAGTGGTCATGATTGCTAACCAAGCTCAAACAAGCGCTATGGTCAATGCGCTTGCCTGCATGTTGCCGTGTCCTGTAAAGGTTTTTGCTGCCGATGAGCAAACCCAAGCTAAGGCATGGCTTGATCAGTAAGCCGACTTCTTTATTGCGACGCTAAGCTTGTACTAAGCGGCCAATGACACTGTATGTGTGTGCCTTGGTTTAACTGGCTGCTGATGGTAAGGCTGCCATTGAGATCGTTTTTGAGCCACAGATTGATGCAGGTTAAGGTTCCGAGGCAGAGTTCTTGCTCCAGTTCCTGTCGCAATTGTGTGAGCTGCGCCTGTGTCATACCAATGCCATTATCGAGAATACTGATTTGTAGCACGTCGTTCGATTTGCCTACCGCGATGGTGATTTCACGCTGTTCGTTGTGAGTCTTGAAAGCATGATTCAAAGTGTTAGTAATTAAGCGATAGAAGAGTTGCAGATATTGCCAAGCTGGGCCATCGATGATGATGTTTTCCTCACAATTGAGCACAATCTCTACGTTTGCTTTTGCTAGTTGCACTTTTAGTAAACCTAGTAAATGACGCATAAATTGCGCCAGATGCAATGGACGAATATCGTTTTGATGATTGGTCAGCAGCTGAGCAATATGTCGCAGTTTTTCTGCTTGAGTTACCATGACTTCGGTGATCTGAGTGCTGTAATTTGTCCCGTTCGTTTGTTGCAGTTGACAAACTTTGGCGAGTAGCTGGTCTTGCTCATGCATGACCTGAGTCATCATTTCAGCTAAGAAGTTTTGCATTAACTGTTGGCTTTGTTCACGGCTTAGATTGAGTTGATGATGCTTTTCGAGCATTTTAGTTAATGCTTCTTGCTCTTGGTAAAGCTCATTATTATGTTGATTGATAAGGCTAACTTGCTCTTGTAGATGATTGAGCTCCTCAACTTGTCCTAAGAGTAATTTCTCCTGTTCCTGCTCTTTAATTTTTTTCAAGGTGATATCAAAGGCGATAGCGCCGACCGCAATCACAGTATCGTCATCATCTTTGATCTTAAATTTGGTCACGATATACATAAGATTCCCCAGTGGTGAGGGAATGGCTTCTTCAAAATTGATGGCTTCGTTATTGTGCAGTACGCGTTGATCGTTTTGTTGATACTCGTGGGCAAATTGGCTAGGAAATACCTCGAAATCCGAGGCGCCAATTATGCGTTTGCGTTCTATACCTAAGATTTCGCAATACTTGTCATTCACTAAAATATATTTGCCGTGCAGATCTTTGACATAGATAAGATTTTGGGAAAATTTCAGTAAAGCCCTTAGTTGTTCCTTATGGCGTTTTAATTCAAGTTGGAACAGGTTTTGGCTCTGCAATTGTTGTTCTAGGGCAAGATTACTGGCATCTAAACTCGCCATGGCCACTTCAAGTTGTTGCGTACGCGACAGGAATGTCTTGGCTAATAAGCCAATTTCATCTTGGCTGTTTTTAGCTTTAAATTCAATTGAGGCGGAATCGTTACGTTTTAAGGCTTGGACGATTTCAATAATTGGGGTAATAAACAACCTATGTTGGAGCAAGAATAATAGGATTAAGCCTAAAAGCTGGATACACACTAAATAAATACCGACCTTTTCAACTAAGTGTTTGGCGGTATCTTGCAGTGGTGAAATTGGGGTGACAACTAACACTTTCCAATAGGTATTTGGCATCAAAAATACCGAAACCAGGGACGCCGTTTTCAAAATGGGATCATGGGCTAAGGTCACTGAGGTCAGTAATTTTGGTGTGGTGAAATGGTTTAAGGCATTGTTATTGACGATGGCGGCTAACATGTCGCGCTCATCTTGATGACTTAGTCGGGTCAAATGTTGCATCTGTTCTTGGGTAAAGACGCGCTCGGCCACGGCTTCTGCGATAAAGGCTTTATCCGCATTGTGTAATGCCGCTTCGATGGGGCTGAAGTCTGGCTGCTGGTCAACGAGATGATTAAAAGTGACAAAGGTGTGGCTGGTATTGGCTTGATGCTGAAGATTATTATTGCCATGGGGATAGGCGAGCACTTGATTTTGATGATCTAAGGCAATGACATAACCCCTAACATCCACCATCACATTGCGTAATAGGGCATTGAGTTTTTCTAAACTGATATCTACGGTTGCTGCACCAATAAACTGATGGTCCATCCACATAGCACCTGACGCCGTGATCATGGACTCATGGGTGGTGGGGTCGAAATAAGATTTTGACCAGAAAATTTTGCCCGCGGGGAAATAGCGTGTCGGGCGATACCATTCTTCGGTGTGATAACTCGGAAACGTGTCCTTGTTATAGCTATCAATGGCAACTAATTCATCGTTGACATTGTGGGCCCAGAATAGGCTATCGCGAAATTTTTGTTGATTAAACGCGCCGGGTTCGGGCCATACGCCGCCACCAGAGATAATGCGTTGTTGGTTAGCGAGCGTCAGCAGGCTGGGGATGGTTTTCACCAGTTGTTCATGATCATAGCGGTAAAGTTTTGCAATACTGGAAATTGAACCGACAACGGTTTCGACCTGTGAAGTCATTTCCTGCAGTTTGGCGATGATTAACTGGCCATAGTTTTGGTTTAATACGGCTTGTTGATCAAGCACTTGTTGACGCTGAATGCTCAGAATGACCCAAGCTGTACTGCAAATCAAAATAGCGGCAATGACGAGTTGGATAAGGCTAAATTTGAACGGCAAACTGTTTTGCCATTGGGTTAAGGCAGTGTGTGGCTCAGATGTCGAACTTTTTCCCATAATCACCAGTTTCCAAATCACCACTTTTCATTGAGCCAGTGTAGCGCGTTCTCGCTGTTTTGCTATGAGCAGATGTTTAAGTTGCGGCGATTGAATAGGATAAGCGGCGGGAATCAGTCGTAAACTGTGAATAAAATCGTTAATTAAAGGCAGGGTTGATCCCTGCCTCATCTCAAACGGGTTATTTATAAAGAGAAGGTTTATTTGAACCACTCAGGATAGGCACAATAAAGAGTAACCAAGCCACTAGGAAGCCACTGAAAGCCACTACCATCCATTCGGCCATGGTTACACCCATAAAGACCCAAGGCACATCAGTACACATGCCAGTAGGCATCATAATGGAGGGGAACCATTCGTGTAATGGCATCCAAGCTGGGAATTCAGGTAAGAATGAACATGTTGAGAACGGCGATGGGTTGGTTTGCATGTCTACCAGCGATAGCGCCAGCTTTAATCCCCAAGTCGCACTGACTGCCCAAACAATGGCCGCGAGAATCCTTACGATGCGATATTTTGGCGCCGTCATGCCGATAAGACCAGCCGCCAATAAACCAAAGACTGCGAGTCTTTGATAAATACACATAACGCAGGGGTCGAGTTTCATTATATGTTGAAAATACAGTGCGCTTAACTCTAAGCCTAGGGCTGTGCCTGCGAGAATAAACCAAGATGAACGGGAATGGGCAAAGCGAGTAATAACAGTCAAAGTGAGCTCCATATCAACAAAAAACGCCCTCAGACATGGGGCGTTTTTTGGACTCTACTTATTTAATAAAGTTCAGTCAATAGAGAAGATTAATGTCCGGACACTGTGCCCAACACTTCTTTTGCACTGTGATGGATGATTGTATGGGAATCATAGAAATATTGAGTGGCTTGTTCTAAGAATCCCGTTTGGATCGCCATAACGCCCACAATGGATAGCACGATAGTGTAGGGCAATGCCATCCAAACCATTCTGCCATAGGATAAGCGGATCAGCGGTGCTAAGGCTGACGTCAGTAAGAACAAGAACGCCGCTTGACCATTAGGTGTCGCCACCGAAGGTAAGTTAGTTCCGGTATTAATCGCAACGGCCAGTAAGTCGAATTGATCACGGGTGATTTGGCCGTTAATTAATGCCGCCTTCACTTCATTGATATACACAGTACCGACGAACACGTTATCACTCACCATAGACAATAATCCGTTGGCGATATAGAAAATCACTAATTGGGTATTGCCTTCATAACCCAGTGCCCATTGGATAACGGGGGCGAATAAATGTTGATCGATAATCACGCCAACAACCGCAAAGAACACCGCTAATAATGCGGTAAAAGGCAGTGCCTCTTCAAAGGCTTTACCAAGGGCATGCTCATCGGTGACGCCGTTAAAGGCTGTGGTTAAAATAATCACAGAAAGACCAATTAAGCCCACTGAAGCTAAATGCAAGGCAAGACCTGCGATCAACCAGACACCCACTAGGGCTTGGACGATTAACTTCATGTTGTCTTTGTTGGTACGGCGCGCATCTTCATGGGCGGCATATTCACATAAGATCCGATGAACGGCCGTTGGTAATTTAGCGCCATAACCAAAAATACCAAATTTTTCAACTAAGTAGCAAGTTAAGATGCCAGAAATCAATACTGGGACTGTAACAGGTGACATACGTACGGCGAATTCACCGAACTGCCAATTGGCCTGTGCAGCAATGATCAAGTTTTGAGGTTCGCCCACCATAGTACATACACCGCCGAGTGCAGTACCGACACCCGCATGCATTAACAGATTACGCAGGAAGCCACGGAATGCACCGAGTTCTTCTTCGTTTAACTGATCTTCGCCCGCAGCGTTTTTACCTTCGGAGGTATGATCGTGATCGGCGCCGAAATCTTTTCCAGAAGCGACCTTGTGGTAAATAGAATAGAAACCCACAGCGACCGCGATAATCACGGCAATAACCGTTAACGCATCTAAGAAGGCAGATAAAAACGCCGATGCCAAACAAAACATCAGTGACACTAAAACTTTAGAACGCACTTTGGTAATAATTTTCGTGAAGCCAAATAGCAGCAATTGCTTCATGAAATAAATACCAGCGACCATAAACACCAAGAGTAATAATACTTCGAGGTTGGCTTCTATTTCATGTAAGACTTGGCTTGCGGATGTCATGCCAATTGCGACAGCTTCAATTGCTAATAACCCGCCAGGCTGTAATGGATAACATTTTAATGCCATTGCTAAGGTAAAAATAAATTCAAGCACCAATACCCAGCCGGCCACGAAGGGGTCGACATAGAAAAAGAGTAGTGGATTGATAATTAAAAATGACAGTATTGCGGTTTTGTACCACTTAGGAGAGTTTCCTAAGAAGTTCCCAATAAACGCCTGACTCATTGTCGCCGGCATGGCAGCCTCTCTTCTAATTATGTTAAAAATTGCACGTGTTTAATATCAATACCTGCGTTTGTTAAATCAGTCTAGCCTAAAGAGAAAGCTAATGTAACGAGATACTGATACCCACATTTCAAAAAGCGGAGCTAATCGGCAAAATTGACGTTTGTTGCCTTGATCTTGGTCGTTTTTTTGAGCGATTGTGTGACATTTACACGGCGATAACACAGTGAATTTAAGTGAATGGTTTCCATTTTTTACCGCTCTGGTATGATCAGTGACCATTACGACGCACAACAACTGGATAAGTGGGCTGATGATTATCAATGCCAAAGGACCTGCAAGTTTTGCAGAGAAGTATATTGTGAGATCCATTTGGGATAATAAATTTCCTCCAGGGTCCATTTTACCGGCTGAACGTGAGCTTTCGGAATTGATAGGTGTGACTCGCACCACTCTGCGTGAAGTGCTACAGCGCTTGGCTCGTGACGGTTGGTTGAAAATCCAACACGGTAAACCAACGCGAGTGAACAACTTCTGGGAAACCTCAGGCTTAAACATTCTTGAGACGATTGCCGATCTCAATCCCGAAGGATTTCCGGTATTGGTTGACCAACTCTTGTCAGCCCGTACTAACGTCAGCGCTATCTATTTCCGCGGTGCTTTGCGTTATAACCCAGACACGGCTGTGGATGTGCTCGCCAAAATTCATCAGCTTGAAGATACGGCTGAATCCTATGCCGAATTTGACTATTTATTGCATCACACCTTAGCTTTCTCCTCTGGGAATCCACTTTACGTATTGATATTAAATGGATTTAAGGGATTGTATAGCCGAGTCGGACGCTATTATTTTACCAGTTCCGATGCGCGTTTATTGGCTTTGAACTTTTACAAAGAATTAGAGCTACTGGCCCAGGCGAAAAATTATCTCGACGTCCCTACGCTGATGCGCACCTACGGTATGAACAGTGGTAAGATGTGGTTACAATTACGCGATGATATGCCCGCGTCTATTGCACAGGACAATTAATTGCGGCTATTGATGTCGCATTAAAATAGCGATAAATACACAAAAGCCGTTTCCAATGGAAACGGCTTTTTATTAGGCTTATTATTATTCTGCTTTAGCCACTTCAGGGCAGGATGCTAATACGGTAATACTCGCATCAGCATTCTTTTGCTCTAAGGTGACAGTAAAACCCCATAATCTATGTAAATGCTTTAATACTTCTTTATGGCTGCTGGCTAAGGGAATATCGTTATTTGGCACATAGCGTAAGGTTAAGGAACGGTCACCGTTGATCTCCACATTATGCACTTGGATATTTGGTTCAATGTTCGACAAGTTATATTGCTGCGATAATAACTGGCGAATATCTTGATAACCTTGTTCATCGTGAATAGCCGATACCGACAGATAATTGCGCTTCTCATCATCATGGATACCAAACAATTTAAATTGGCGGATAACTTTAGGTGAAAGATATTGGCTAATAAAGCTTTCGTCTTTAAAGTTTTGCATTGCAAAGTGTAAGGTTTCGACCCAATTGCTGCCGGCAATGTCGGGAAACCAAGCTTTATCTTCATCGGTTGGATTTTCACAAATACGCCGAATGTCGGTGAACATGGCAAAACCTAAAGCATAGGGATTGATGCCACTGTAATAACGACTGTTGTAGTCGGGTTGGGCAACCACACCCGTGTGGCTTTGCAAAAATTCCATCATAAAGCGATCAGTGACCACACCATCGTCGTACAAGTGATTCAAAATAGTGTAGTGCCAGAAGGTGGCCCAGCCTTCGTTCATCACTTGAGTTTGTTTTTGTGGATAAAAATATTGCGCCATTTTACGCACAATACGGATTATTTCTCTTTGCCATGGTTCAAGTAAAGGGGCATTTTTCTCGATGAAATATAAGATGTTTTCCTGCGGTTCTGCGGGGAAACGACGTTTTTTTGTTTGAGACAGTTCTTGGTGTTGGTTAGGTATAGTGCGCCATAAATCATTTACTTGGCTTTGCAGGTACGCTTCGCGATCTTTTTGTCTTGCTTGTTCTTCTCGGAATGATATTTCAGAGGGGCGTTTATAGCGATCTACACCATAGTTCATTAGCGCATGGCAGGAATCTATGACACTTTCGACCTGCTCTACACCGTATTTTTGTTCGCAGTTACTGATGTAGTTTTTAGCAAACACTAGGTAGTCAATAATCGAGCTCGCATCTGTCCATGTTTTAAATAAGTAATTGTTTTTAAAGAAACTATTATGTCCGAAACAAGCGTGGGCGATCACCAGTGCTTGCATTGTGATAGTGTTTTCCTCCATAAGATAGGCAATACAAGGATTAGAGTTAATGACTATCTCGTAGGCGAGCCCCATTTGCCCGCGTTTATAACCTTGCTCGGTTTCGATAAAACGTTTGCCAAAGGACCAATGGGTGTAACCTATGGGCATACCTATGCCCGCATAAGCATCCATCATTTGTTCAGCGGTGATGACTTCAATTTGATTTGGGTAAGTGCTGAGCTTATACAGTGCCGCTACCCGTTCAATTTCCTTGAGATAGTCCTGCAGTAGCTCGAAGCTCCAGTCGGGACCATCGCTCAGTGGTGTCCAAGGTGTTGATTTAGTTATCCCCATAGTGCCCCCTTAAACCGCTTGTTTCTTGAATAGCTCCCTAAAGACAGGGTAAATATCTTCGGCTTGACGTATGTGCTGCACGGCGATGTTGTCGTAATGCTGTTGCAGGGATTCATATTCACGCCACAGGGTTTGATGGGCGCGATTGGTGATTTCGATGTAGCTGTAGTAGCGCACCAGTGGCAAGATTTTTTGTTCTAACAATTGCCTACAGGTAGGTGAATCGTCGGCCCAGTTATCACCGTCGGATGCTTGGGCTGCGTAAATATTCCACTCATCGGCGGGGTAGCGGGCTTGTTGAATTTCATGCATTAATTTCAATGCACTCGATACTATAGTGCCGCCCGTTTCTTGGGAGTAGAAAAACTCATGTTCATCGACTTCTTTAGCTTGGGTATGGTGACGAATATAGACCACTTCTAAATTTTTATAGGTACGGGTGAGGAACAGATACAGCAAGATATAGAAGCGTTTTGCCATATCTTTGGTTGCCTGATCCATAGAACCAGACACATCCATCAAGCAGAACATCACAGCTTGGCTAGAAGGGATTTCTCGTTTGGCATAATTATTAAAGCGCAGATCGAAGGTATCGATAAACGGCACTCTGGCAATTTTTTGTTTTAACTCCTCAATTTGGGCTTTTAAATCCAAAATCAACTCGGCCTTAGTGCCTGGAATATTTTCCAGCTCGGTAAGTTCTTGTTCTAACTCTTTTAATAGTTTCTTTTTACTGGCCGACATCGCAATGCGACGTGCCAGTGATGAACGTAATGAACGGACAATATTGATGTTAGCGGGGACGCCATCATTGGTGAACCCTGCACGGTAGATTTGGTATTCCACCAGTTTATTAAGGCGATTTTTTTGTAGATTGGGGAGTTCTAAGTCCTCAAACAATAACTCTAGATACTCGTCTTTAGAGATTTCGAACACAAAGTCATCGTCGCCTTCACCCGAATTTGAGGCTTCACCTTTGCCCGAACCGCCGCCAGAACCACCGGGTGGCCGGTCAATTTTATCGCCACGGGTAAATTGGTCATTACCGGGATGCACTCTGTCTCTGATACCGCCTTTGCCTTGGTGAAACATAGGTTCACTGATATCCCGAGTGGGGATACTGATTTTTTCGCCTTTATCTACATCAGTTACGCTGCGGCGAGTCACTGCATCGCTGACGGCTTTTTTAATTTGTTGCTTATATCTATTGATAAAGCGCTGGCGGTTGACTGTGCTTTTTCCTTTCGCATTCAACCGTCTATCGATAAAGTTCGCCATACGCACCTCCCAAAACCCAGCGAAGGCTTTGGCAACACCAAAGCCCTGTACTTAGTTAGCGCAAGTTTAAGAAGATTTACGAACCCGTAAATACCACTCAGACAAGAGTCGGACTTGTTTTTTGGTATAGCCTTTCTCCATCATGCGATTGACGAAATCATCGTGTTTGCGTTGATCGTCGTTCGATGTTTTAGCGTTAAAGGAAATAACAGGCAGTAAATCTTCTGTGTTGGAGAACATTTTCTTCTCGATCACAGTGCGAAGTTTCTCGTAGCTGGTCCAGAGCGGATTATTACCCTCATGGTTCGCGCGGGCGCGCAGCACAAAGTTGACGATTTCATTACGGAAATCTTTA
This sequence comes from Shewanella scandinavica, assembly GCF_031932065.1. Classification (NCBI taxonomy): domain Bacteria; kingdom Pseudomonadati; phylum Pseudomonadota; class Gammaproteobacteria; order Alteromonadales; family Shewanellaceae; genus Shewanella; species Shewanella scandinavica. The sequence goes on along the minus strand of NZ_JAUOES010000006.1, from coordinate 184,797 downwards.
GGATTGCTGATCCCCGCGGGCTTCTCAATTTTCTCTAGTTCAGCATTGAGGGCGGCGCGGTCGAATAGCTGACCCGTTTCTGGATCGCGGTATTCTTGATCTTGGATCCAAAAATCGGCGTAGGTGACATAGCGGTCGAAGATATTCTGGCCGTATTCAGAGTAAGACTCTAAGTAAGCGGTTTGAATTTCTTTACCGATAAACTCCACATATTTAGGGATCAAATAACCTTTTAGAAACTCCAGATAACGTTCGGCGGTATCGCCGGGGAACTGTTCTTGTTCAATTTGTCGTTCGAGTACATAGAATAAATGCACTGGGTTGGCCGCGATTTCTGAATGGTCGAAGTTAAATACCCGCGACAAAATCTTAAAGGCGAAACGGGTGGATAGCCCATTCATGCCTTCATCGACACCCGCGTAATCACGGTATTCTTGGTAAGACTTAGCCTTAGGATCGGTATCTTTCAGGCTTTCACCGTCGTACACCCGCATCTTAGAGTAGGTGGAGGAGTTTTCAGGTGGCTTGATGCGCGACAACACACTAAATTGCGCTAGGGTTTCTAAGGTCCCTGGAGCACAGGGCGCTTTTGATAATTCAGAGTTGATCAGCAGTTTTTGATAGATTTGCAGTTCTTCCGAAACCCGCAAACAGTACGGGACTTTGACGATGTAAACACGGTCGAGGAAGGCTTCGTTGTTTTTGTTGTTTTTGAAGGTTGACCATTCTGATTCATTTGAGTGAGCCAGAATAATTCCGCTATAGGGCAGGGCCGATAAGCCTTCTGTGCCGTTATAGTTACCTTCTTGCGTTGCAGTCAGTAGCGGATGCAGCACTTTTATCGGTGCCTTAAACATCTCGACGAATTCCATCACCCCTTGGTTGGCGCGGCATAATGCACCCGAATAAGCGTAAGCATCGGCATCATCTTGGGAGAAATGCTCGAGCTGACGAATATCCACTTTACCGACGAGGGATGAAATATCTTGGTTGTTTTCATCACCGGGCTCTGTTTTCGCTATCGCCACTTGGTCCAGAATTGATGGAAAGACTTTCACCACGCGAAATTTGGAGATATCACCACCAAACTCATGCAGACGTTTTACCGCCCAAGGCGACATGATGGTTTTGAGATAGCGGTTGGGAATGTTGAACTCATCTTTTAACAGCTGACCATCTTCTTCTAAATCAAACAGACAGAAGGGATGATCGTTGACAGGGCTACGTACCCCATTTGCGCTCAGAATATAAATGGGTACTTTTTGCATGAGGGCTTTTAGTTTTTCGGCGAGCGATGACTTACCGCCGCCCACAGGGCCCAGTAGGTATAAAATTTGTTTGGATTCTTCTAATCCTTGAGCCGAGTGCTTTAGGTAAGCCACGATTTGCTCTATGGCATCTTCCATGCCGAAGAAATCTTTAAATGCGGGATAGCGTGAAATAAGTCGATTCGAAAAAATACGGCTAAGTGTTGGATTTTTTGCGGTATCAATGACTTCTGCTTCACCGATTGCAAGCAGTAGTCGCTCTGATGCTGACATGTAAGCGCTGCGATCTCCTTTGCAGATATCCAGAAACTCTTGCAAAGAATATTCTTCATCGAGTTTTTGTTCGTAGCGCTTTTGGTAATGCTCGAAAATGCCCATATAAACCCCCTGAAACGCCAGTGATGTCATGGAACGGATAACTGGCTAGCCAGCTTCCTACTCTAATCTTAGACATAAACTCACTATCTGTGTCAAAAAAATATCAAATAAAACAATAACAAATAGTTGCAAACGCAATTATTGCACTTGTAGTTTACGGAGGGGCAATCAGCGGGAGAAGGGATGGACGGCAAACGAGGGGCATAAAAAAAGAGCCACTAGGGCTCTTTTTACTGGGATTAACCCACTGCTCATACAGCAGTCAACAACGATAGGTTAAATGAATTAACCAGCGAAGTTTTGGTTAACGAAGTCCCAGTTAACTAATTGCCAGAAGTGGGCAAGGTAGTCAGGACGCACGTTACGGTAATCGATGTAGTAAGCGTGTTCCCACACGTCAACTGTCATGATTGGCGTTACTGTGCTGTCAGTCAGTGGCGTTGCTGCATTGCTAGTGTTAACGATAGCAAGAGTGCCATCGGCTTTTTTCACTAACCATGTCCAAGCGCTACCGAAGTTGTTTACTGCTGAATCAGTAAATTGCGCTTTGAATGCGTCGAATGAACCAAAAGCAGCATTGATTGCATCAGCAACTGGGCCAGTTGGCTCGCCGCCAGCGTTTGGTGCTAGGCAGTTCCAGTAGAAAGTGTGGTTCCACACTTGAGCTGCGTTGTTAAATACGCCACCCGTAGAAGTTTTGATGATGTCTTCTAAAGATTTACCAGCGAAATCAGTTCCTTCGATTAAGCCGTTTAGCTTAACAACATAAGTGTTGTGATGCTTGCCGTAGTGGTATTCAATGGTTTCTTGAGAAATGTGTGGTTCTAGTGCGTTCTTTGCATATGGTAATGCGGGTAATTCGAAAGCCATTAGTATCTCTCCATGGTCTTAGGTTATCGTTTTTAAACGTGCTCACTTAGGACTATTGTACCGATAAAATTTGTGATGTGAATCATTGTTTAGCTAATTGACTAGATAGACGCCATCGAAAAATCAAATGTGGGCATAACCTTACAAACTGTGGGATTTTGTTCTGCCTCTAGCTGACGTACAATAGTCGCATTGAGTCAATGTCATCCTACTTAGGAATCAAAATGGAAACAGTAGAGAAAATTAAGCAGCAGATCACGGAAAACCCTATCATTGTTTATATGAAAGGCTCTCCTAAGTTGCCTAGCTGTGGCTTCTCGTCACAGGTAGCTCAGATCATGATTAACTGCGGTGAGCAGTTTGCATTCGTGGATATTCTTCAGCATCCAGACATTCGCGCAGAATTACCTAAGTTTGCTAACTGGCCGACTTTCCCACAATTGTGGGTCGAAGGTGAGTTGATCGGCGGCTGTGATATCGTGGTGGACATGTTCCAAAAAGGCGAATTACAACCTTTGATCAAAGCCGCTGCCGCTAAAATCAAGACTGAAGAATAAGCGTTAATGCTTTTTTTATAAGTATGAATGAAAAAGCCGCCATGATTAATATCACGGCGGCTTTTTTGTCGCTGTTTTTCAAAGAGCTATCGCTAAAAAAACATTACAACAAACACTTTAATAAAACGGCGATTCCTCAAACAACGACTAGTGAGGGGTGACATCAGACTCATTGTGCTTATCGTGTGGCTTGGTCGCGGGTAATAATAAGTTCATGGTAATTGCGACAATGCCGCACAAGCTGATACCAGTCAGACTGAATGAACCTATGCCAAATGCCATGCCGCCGATACCAAATACTAAGGTAACACCGACAATGCTTAAATTCCGCGGCTCAGACAAATCCACATGATTGCGAATAAGGGTGTTGAGGCCAACGGCTGCAATTGAGCCGAATAACAAACACATAATACCGCCCATGACTGGGACAGGAATGGTTTGCATCAGCGCACCTAATTTGCCGACGAAGGCCAACGTGATGGCGGTAATAGCGGTCCAAGTCATGATTTTCGGATCAAAATTGCGCGTTAGGGTTACAGCACCAGTGACTTCTGAGTAAGTGGTGTTTGGCGGGCCACCAAAGGCTGCCGCCGCAATTGTGGCAATACCATCACCTGTTAGCGTGCGGTGTAGTCCCGGTTTTTTCATAAAATCTTTACCTGTGACATTGGATATCGCCAGAATATCGCCAATGTGTTCAACCGCCGGAGCGATGGCGACTGGGATCATAAAGGCGATGGCATGCCAGTTAAATTCGGGGGCGACAAATTTAGGAATCGCAATCCAACTGGCGGCAGTCACAACCGCAAAGTCAACAATACCAAAGGCAAGGCTTAAGCCGTAACCCACGATAATCCCGGCTAAAATTGGCATCACTCTCAGTAAGCCCTTGGCAAAAATCGCCACTGCTATAGTGGTGCAGAGTGATGCAAGCGAAATAAATAACGCAGTATTGGTGTCAACGAGAGTCAAGCTGCCATCGCCACTTTTACCTAAGGCCATGTTCACAGCGACAGGTGCTAAGCCAAGGCCGATGATAATGATCACAGGACCTACCACCACAGGCGGTAACAGCCTATGGATGAAGTCGGTGCCGCGCACTTTGACCAAGGCGCCGAGCATGACGTAGACCACGCCCGCGGCCATAATGCCGCCCATGGTGGAGGGAATACCCCAGGTTTGCACGCCATAGAGTATGGGGGCAATAAAGGCGAAGGAAGAGGCAAGGAAGATAGGCACTTGGCGTTTAGTGATCAATTGGAACAGTAGGGTGCCGATACCTGCGGTAAACAATGCCACACTGGTGTCGAGTCCTGTCAGCAGCGGCATTAGCACTAGGGCACCGAAGGCCACAAACAGCATTTGCGCGCCCTGAAGGGGGATAGCGAGTCGTCTCATTTATTATTCTCGTTAATTTTAGGGTAAACCGCCAAATGATATCAGTTTGTTGGATTTTGAGCAGAAGAAAATCGCCCGTTTTGCCGACTCGGATCACTGTTTGGGTTTTCCGTGCCATGGTTGGCACTGAAATGGGGCTAAATTTTGCCAAGACTCGCTTAAGGCGCTAACTATGGTACAATTTGCCCCATCTGACGTTACTTCAACTACTCAAAGATGCTGAAATTCCTATTGAAGCCGAGCTTAATTGCATTTCTATATTGTCTGTTCACGATTAATAGCGTCAATGCTGTTGAGGTGAGTAAATTAGATGAGGCCAATGTGCCTGTGTCTTCGCGCGCGGTTGCAGAACGCGACAAAGCCCTAAAAAGTGCACTTGAGCAAGTCATTATCAAGAATACTGGGACGGCGCGTTCCCTCGACAACAGTCTGATCCAATCACAGCTCAGTAATCCTGATACCTTGCTGAGCCAGTATGGTTATATCGAGCAGAATGGCCAATTACTGCTAACTGCCAGTTTTGAACACCGTCGCATCGTGGCGCTACTGCGTCAGGCGCAATTACCGGTTTGGGGAACACAACGCCCGCTGACCTTATTTTGGGTCGCAATGCCAGGTGATGGCGACACTGTGATATTGGGTGACTCGTCTGCGTTAGCCGAACGTAAACTCTTTAGTGATTTTTCCGATGCACGTGGTATTCCTGTACTTTTGCCTATCTTAGATCTTGATGAGTTGATGGGGATTAATCCTAACGATATCAAAGGTATGTTTGCAGATATCGTGGCCAGTGTCTCCGGCCGCTATCAAGCTGACTTTTTGGCGCTGGTGGCGATTGATGCCGCTGGCAGTCAAGTTCGTTATCGTTTAAATCTCTATACTAAGGCCACCATTGACTCTTTGACGCCACCGTTATTCAGCTACAACGGCACTGCTGAAAATTCGACTCAGGCGATTGAAGCCATGATGGCGGCGTTAGGCGAATACTATTTTACTAAGTACGCGATTGCTGATACTGGTACACAGCAAGGCGCGAGTGTCACTTTTGTTAATATTCAAAAAATGGCGCAATTAGTAGAAGTTGAAAGATATTTGAAGCAACTTAGCGCGATTAAAAATGCCACTTTAACGCATATTCAAGGCCATACCGCGACCTTCTCGTTAGATTTGTTTGGCTCAGAAACGGATTTACAACGTTTATTAAGCTTAGAGCCGCGGATTTCTGTGGTCGCACCTGTGAGTTCGGGGGAATTTAGCCCTGTCTCTAACCAAACAGGCAAGCCTGTATATGAATGGCGTTTACCTTAAAGATGTTATCGGCCGTGCTGAGTTATGCTAAGCACGGCATTGTTTTTATTTGATATTGAGAAGACCGAGTGCCCTTAAACTCACCTCTGCAACTCTCGTTACCTGTGCATTTGCCAGATGACGAAACCTTTAATAGTTATTACCCCGCTGCGGGTAATGATGAACTTATTCAAAAACTGAGAGCCAATGCCGAAGGACAGGGTGAAGCCGCCATTTATTTGTGGGGCCCAGTTAAATCGGGTCGAACTCATTTAATGCACGCCGCTTGTGCTCACGCCAACGAAGTTGAGCGTCGCAGCTTTTATATTCCCTTAGGCATACATGCGAGCATTTCGACCGCCTTGCTTGAAGGACTAGAACAGTTAGATTTAGTCTGTATCGATGATGTCGATGCCATCGCTGGTCACCCCGTCTGGGAAGAAGCGATTTTTGATCTCTATAATCGCGTCGCCGAACATAAAAATTGTGCTTTAGTTGTCAGTGGCAGTTCGTCACCTGCGGACGCGGGTTTCCTGTTACCTGATCTCGTTTCACGCATGCAGTGGGGGTTAAATTATCAACTGCAACCTATGGCTGATGATGAGAAACTTGCCGCTCTGCAACGCCGCGCCGCTATGCGTGGTCTGCAATTACCAGAAGACGTTGGGCGTTTTTTGTTGAACCGAATGGCGCGGGATTTACGTACCTTGTTCGATGTATTGGATAAGTTAGATAAAGCCTCATTAGTGCACCAGCGCAAGCTCACCATTCCCTTTGCCAAAGAGATGCTGCATCTTTAAAAGCATGATTGGTTAGAGACACGGTTTGAGTGGTTTTGAATTAGCCTTGAGCGATGTAAACGCTAGAAAATGTAAAAAACCTAAAACCTAAAACCTAAAGCCTAAAGCCTAACAATCAAAAGCCCGTCATGCTGAATGCAGACGGGCTTTTTGTTTATCTAAAACTTAAACACTCTATTGTTGAGGATGACGGTGACGGTCGCCACTTAAGTGAAGTTCAGGCTCAAAGCGTGGCTGTACATCGTTTGTCGGTGCATTGTTTTGGCCTTTGAGCTGCGCATTCGCAGGCGATGTGGCTAATGTTTGACGCCAGCTTTGACCTTGGGTCATGGCAATCGGCTCGGGCAGGCTTTCTATCAGACTGATCCCATCAAGCTCTGGTAGAATTTCATCAATCACCAGTGCGGCGCGATTTTCTAGACTGTCTTGTGCAATTCGACCTCTTTGTCCCCAATCAATAATCAGCGTATCCGCAGTTAACACCGCAGGTTTGTTGGTGACGGCGACATCACGCAATATTTGATAGCGATAACTCATCATGGCTTCTTCAAATAGCATAGCCGTGTCTTCACGGGTACTGGAATAGGCATAGAAGTCGCTGGCGATATCGGTAGAAAAGAAAGTACTCACATCCGATGGCTGATAGGCCTTCTGTGCATTACTCGCCGCTGCGCCGAGGAAACTGACATTGGCAAGCCCCATCATTTCAGTGCTCATTAATGGATAGCTGGTGCTGACTTGATCAGATATCAGGCTCTTGTTGGCATTGCGGCGACTGTAATCATCTAGCAGTCTTGGCCCTGTGAGTGAGGCATGTACGCTGCGGGGGAAGAAGTCATTGGCATGGGCTAGCTCGTGATACAGCAAGGAGGCTAGATCGGGATTGATTTGTGCTAATGTTCGGTCTGCTCTGACGGCGATAGGTACGCCAAGTGACGCATATTGATTGTCTTTCACATAACGCCAAGGCATCACAAAGTTAAGATCATCACCGAAATTACTGCGGTAATCCGGCGCCTCATTAATGGTGTCACGCTGGCTTGGCGTAAGCCATAAATCGTCGGGATCGAGATAAATCGCTCCTGTAACTACCCAATAGAAGGAAGGGCGCACGTCATAGCTAATCACCACGGCCGTGACGGATTGTAACAGGCGAGCAAAATCGCTGTTGGGGTCCATCTGAGCTAAAAAGGCGGCAAAGTTATCGCCCATCCAGTCGTGGGAAACCAGTACACGATTAAGAATGGTCTCACGATTTAGATCGCTTGAGGTTTGTCCTATCAAAGGTAAGGTATTGATAGTGCAACTATCATTGAGCTGATTAGAGTAAACACAGCCCGCTAGCACATTGGCGTAAGGCGAGGCGGGACGATAGGCGTGAGTGCGCGCCACTGGAGTATCGAAATACTGCGAGCTGATCGCCGGCGCGGCGGTTGTTAGCACAAAAGCATCATCACTGAGTGGGTTACCGTTGATACTGGCGTTCACTTTGAGCCGAGTGATTGTATCTTGGGCGACTGATGGCGCGGTAAATAAAGGTCTAAATGGGTCGCTCAAATCGACCATTAAATCTGGGCCAGACGCCACGCACCAAGAGATATTCGCTGCGCTTAATCCTGATTGTTGTTCGAGCCTTAAGCTGACACTGTTGCCTTCAACCACTTGGTGATCTTGGCGAACGTTCAGTATAGCCGACGATGCTGGGTCGACATTAATGCCGATTTCTCCGCTGACATCTAGATTACTTCCCGTCACATGCAAGCTAAAACGGTAGTCGCCAGCGGTAGGAGCATCGAATGCTAATACTGGACTGTTTTGACTGACTAATTGTATGTTCGGCCCATCGATTTGCTGCCAGCGAAAGGTTAAGTTTTGGCTATCGCGATTAAGGATGTTGGCAATGATGGCACTGGATTGACCTGCCACATACGTCGGCTCAGTTTGAAAACGGATTGAGGATGATGTGGTAACAAGAAGCGGCGAAATGCTTTCTGTGCAGCGTGGCAACGAGCTAGAGGGGGGCGTGACTCCGCCATTATCTGTGTTGCTGTCTCCACCGCCTCCGCACGCCATAAGTAGGCTAGAGCAGGTTATTAATCCTAAAAGTTTCAGTGGTATCGATATCCCCATTACAACATTCTCCCATGTTAACTCAGCGGTGCAATCAGGCTTTTTGTAACTCGCGGGACATCAATACTCCACGATGAAAAACTGACTATAGCATGGGGGTTAAGTTGCAAAAAGTCGCTATAGGTATGTTAAGTGTTAATTTTTATGCGATTTAGTTGTTCGATTAACTGTGCATTGAACTGAGGATGAAGAGGATATTTGAACCCAGATCTGCAGCGGAGTTTGGCGTTGCGATTTAAAAATGCCGTCATACCCAGTAAGGCAAGACGGCGCTGAAATCACATTGTATGCAATGGCTTATTCTTTGGATTTTTTCTTCAGGCCTAATCCCAGTTCTCGACCACGGATCCGAGCGTAGAAGGGGAAGGCAATCAGCAGTACACCAATCAACAATACTTCGATTAATGCAAAGGCGAAGGCATCGGTAGTGACATAAAGCAGCGTCAGCCCATGTAGCATATAGAGGCACAGAATAAAACTCGCCCAAGCATAAGTATATGGATTACCTTGAAAAACCCCTTTTGCAGGCAGTAACAATGGCACTATCCATAAGAGGCTAAATAGCAGAGTATACTCACCGCTAATACCCTGACCAACAAACCAGCCGCCTAATAGCAGGACGAGCGCAAAGTAACCTAAACGGCTAAGAGTAAATAAGGTGTTGGACGTCATATGTCTACCTAAGAATTAAAATTAAAGCGATTTTATAAAAATCATAATTAAAGAATAGCGAGCACATTCTCTGGAGGACGGCCGATGGCAGCGCGTTGATTGGCGAGCACAATTGGCCGTTCGATGAGTTTAGGCGTGTTCACCATGGCTTCAATCAATTGCTGCTCAGTCAATGAGGTGTCGGCAAGCCCCAAGGCTTGATATTCCGTTTCTTTGGTGCGCATTAATTCGCGAGCACTGATGCCTAATTTTGTCAGAATGTCGCCAATGACTTCAGCCGTAGGAGGCGTTTTTAAGTATTCCACTAGGGTAATGTCACAACCTTGTTGCTCAAGTAGAGCTAAGGTTTCACGGCTTTTTGAACAACGTGGGTTATGGTAAATCGTCGCTTGGGTCATAGTGCTAGAGGCTCAATACGGGCTGAAATAACAATTGAGCGGATGATAACAGAAAAAACAACGCCCCGTCAGTGTGTTCGGGGCGTATAAATGGGTAATGAAGTTAAATCAATTTGTAAAACAACTGATTACTTAAGCGCTTCCATCTCTTTATCGGCCATTTTGAACTGGCGTATACGGGCTTCAATACGTGCAAGCTGTAAGGGATTACTTTCGGATGCACGGTAGGCAAAGTTAAGCTGATCGATAGCGCCCTTATAATTAGCTCCCAAAGCCATGAGCTCAGCGGTAGAAAAATATTCTAACGCCTGATTGCCTGTTTTTTTATAAACAGCGCTCAGTAATTGGTAGGGCAGCTGATTTTGTTTATCGAGGAATATCATGTCCTCCAATAAAGGAATAGCCTTAGGGGCTTGGTCAGCTTCGATGTAAATATTGGCTAAGTTGGCGTTAATCACTTGCGATGTTGGCTTCATTTTTCGCTGGGCTTCAAGCATAGCAATCGCCTTTGCGTAGTCCTTACGTTCGGTCAATAAGTCGGCTTTAGTATCGATATAAAACAGGTTGTTATCATCAATTTTTAACAGTTCATCGACGATTTTTTCCGACTCATCAAACTTCTTCAATCTAAATAACGCCAGCGCTTTGCCATAGAGCGCCGCCTCTTTAAAGCTGTAGGTCTGTTTGTTTAGTTGCTTGTCAAACATGCTCAAAACCGCTTCGTCGCTATAACTGGAAAAACGGACTTGAATACGAGCTTTCGCCAGCTGGAAGTTCAGGTTATCGGGAATATAACGCTTAGGATATTGCTCGGCGCGGTTACGGGCTTCAGTGATCCGCGACTCTGGTAATGGGTGAGTTAGCAGCATTTGTGGCGGTGTGGTGGTAAAGCGGTAACGAGTGGCTAACTTGCCAAAGAAATCCGCTGCAGCGTTGGGATCAAAGCCTGCATCCACCAAAATTTGCATACCGATGCGGTCGGCTTCTTTCTCGTGCAAACGGGTATAGTTGATTTTTGATTGTGTTGCCATCGCTTGGGTCGTCGCCAGTGCAGCCATACCGGCTTGTGGTACGGCGATGGTTAGTAAAATGGCGCCGAGTAAACCCGCAATCGTCGCAGGATTGCTCTTTTGCTGTGCTTCGAGCGAACGCGCAAGGTGACGTTGGGTAACGTGGGTAATTTCGTGACCGAGTACTGAGGCGAGTTCGCTTTCGTTATCGGCATTGAGAAATAAGCCTGTGTGTACGGCAACATGGCCGCCGAAGAAGGCGAAGGCGTTGATTTCATCATTTTGTAACAGGAAGAAATAGAAGGGCGTTTTTACCCCTGTGGCATGGGCGACCAGTTTGTTGCCAAGCTCAGTAAGATATTGACTCAACACGGGATCATTTAACATAGGCGCCGAGGAGCGAATGATGCGCATATAGGCATCACCGTAAACCATTTCTTTTTCAAGGCTGAAGGTGTTAACTGCGGCCGTACCTAAATCCGGTAAGTCATTGTTAGCAAAGCTTTTGGCGGCGAAGGTTAGCAGCATCAAAGAGAGTGCGCCTGCAACAAAAGGTTTTAATCGAGTTAAAAAAGTCAAATTACGCAAGCGGATCCTTTTATTTCTAATTATCTCAACTAAAGGCAGAGATACTGCACTTAGCTTGTAGTTTGAGGTGCAACTTAGGATAATAGCCCAAGTTCGTCTATAGCAAGTTCATTATGATTTTTATTGATTTAACGCTATTTCGCTGTCCTGTACCTTTAGTTAAAGTGAAACTTGCATTGAAGCCAATGCGAGACGGCGAGCAATTGCATATCTTACTCTCAGACTCTGGTTCGCGGCGAGATGTTCCCCAATATTTAAAAAAACAAGGTCATGTCGTGCAAGAGTTGCGTAATGATGTGAGTCTGTTAGCCTTGATGGTCACCAAAGTTGATCTATCTCAGGGATAAATTGAGGATTTTCATGTTTAAATCCTTTCCGAGTCGTGGCCTAATTTAATGTGCACGCTAGATAAGTTCACTAAATAAGTTTGCTAGCTGGGCGTAAGATTTCCGTTCTGCTAAGAAGTTGAAGTGAAAGTAGTTTGATAACGTCGTAGATAACACCATGATAAATAAACTTTCCTGAGCGTTTGGGAAGCCTAGCCAACCATCACTATTGGAATGATCCATGTTTACTGTTTTTTCTCGTTGGTATCAAGAGCGCTTTAGTGATCCACAAGCTGTGACCTTAATGGCTATTCTTGTTGGGTTCGCGTTAGTGATTTATTTTGCCGCAGGTTTACTTGCCCCCTTATTAGTCGCGCTGGTGTTGGCATTTTTATTGGAATGGCCCGTTGCGCAAATGCTGAAATTAGGCATTAATCGCACCGCTGGTGCGTCCTTAGTTATCGTGTTGTTTTTGGGCATTGTGGTCTTACTGACATTTGGCTTAATTCCGAGTGTGTGGCGTCAAGGCGTGAGCTTAATTGCCGATTTGCCGAGCATGATAGATAAAGGGCTGCTGACGCTACAAACCTTGATCAACCAATACCCGCAATTTATCAATCCTGAGCAATTAGATTTGATGGTCGGAGAGCTTAAAAAACTGCTCGATACTCAGCATGTACTGGATATTGCTAAGCAATTAATTGGCTATTCAGCGTCATTACTCGTCTTGATGGTATACGCGATTTTAGTGCCTCTGTTGGTGTTTTTCTTTTTAAAGGATAAAGACCAACTGATCAGCGGCAGTAAGCGCTTTTTCCCCGCCAATCGCCAGTTAGCTCGCAAAGTGTGGTTTGAAATGCATCAGCAAATTTTCAATTACATTCGGGGTAAAGTGATTGAAATCGTGGTGGTTGGCGTCGCAACCTATATCTTGTTTGCCGTAATGGGACTGAGATATTCAGTGTTGCTCGGGGTGCTAACTGGGTTGTCGGTATTGATCCCCTATGTTGGTGCAACCTTAGTCACCTTGCCGATCACCTTAGTGGCATTTTTTCAGTGGGGTTTTAGTTCTGAATTTGGTTATTTGATGTTGGGTTACGGCATTATTCAGGCGCTCGACGGTAATTTACTCGTGCCGATTTTGTTCTCCGATGCGGTGGATTTGCATCCGGTGATCATCATAGCCGCGGTGTTAGTCTTTGGCGGTTTATGGGGTGTGTGGGGGGTATTCTTTGCTATTCCATTGGCCTCGCTGGTCAAAGCCGTGATTAACGCTTGGCCTAAAACCGAGGTTGAAACTCTCCATGGACTCGATGCGAGTTGATGACGACTCGCTGAACGGTTTGCTTAGCTTGTCCTTGTGAGCATTGAGTTCTGTCATGGAACTTCAATGCCAGAGACGAGTAGGGCGTTCAGGCGCACATTTAGGCACATATATAGGCGCCACGTTTCGTCTCCATTATACATATTCATCAATCTCTCGCTGTATTTCCTGTTTAGCGTTATTGCCTTCGGGTTTGTCATTTGTCTTCAAGTTCCTTGAATAGAGCCCATATTGTCTAATTCAGGCTTTTTATTTTGTCCTTAGTCGCTCTAGGGATTTACATTATGTAACCTCTAGGTTAGGTATATGTAAAACTCTTATATAAGCATGTGGTTACATGATGCAGCGCACATTTTACCCTTGAGTATGTTGATAAAGTTGGGGGGCTTAGCATGGGTTTGCTTATTCGTTCATCCTTAGCTAAGTTATATCGAGTCGTGCTATTTACTTTTGGTTGCGAGATGGAAGTCACCCTGACAAGAATTTCCACTGACAATCGCCATTGGAGGATACTATTGTGAGCAAAAAACTATTAAGTGCGCTTTTCGGGGCTAGTCTCGCAGCGTTAGCGCTGTCGCCAACCGCATTTGCTGCAGATCAAAAATTGTCTGATTTCCACGCTGAGTCGGGTGGATGTGAAAGCTGTCATAAAGATGGTACACCTTCTGCGGATGGTGCCTTTGAATTTGAACAGTGCCAAAGCTGTCACGGTTCTCTTGCTGAGATGGACGCTGTGCATAAACCACATGACGGCAATTTAGTCTGTGCAGATTGTCATGCGGTGCATGATATGAATGTAGGTGAAAAACCTACCTGTGAAAGCTGCCATGATGATGGCCGTACACCTGCGACTATTCTGAAAAAATAATCAAAAAATATTAGAAACGTTGGCGTGAGCCTTCAAGTCTAAACAAATAACGCCAGCAAATGCTGGCGTTATTTTTATCATTAAACTAACCGATTACTCGTCTTTTGGCTGACCTTGGATGATCTTCTTGCCCGAGAACATGGCAGAAATAATCCCAGGTTGACGTTTAACTTCGGTATAAACCACTGCGAATACATGCAGTAAAATCAGTAGCAAAAGTAGATAAACCGCATAAACGTGAACTTCACCGGCGAGTCCTTTCAGCGGTTTAAGCGCATCCGCTTTCTCGGTATTCACCCCAGTGGCATCATAGGGTTTTAAGCTTGCTGGATCGACATTGGTATCGGCCAGATAGCTTTGTACGGCACTACCTAACGGCGGGTAGTAAATATCTGTTCCTGCACGTAAAAGCCCAGTTATCATGATAGTGACTAAGAGCAACATAATGCCGAGGACAGCAAATTTGCCTTTAGGATTATGGCCTAAATACTGCGGATTTTTACCCGCGACCAGTTCTGACTTGTAGGTCATTAACTCATTTTTGCTATTGGCATTGGGAAACATATGGCTGAAACGCGCATATTTGTTGCCGACAAAACCCCACACAAGGCGAATAATGAGGTTGATTGCAAACGCATAGCCTATGTACACGTGTAAAGTTTTTAAGCCAATTTTGCCCGTTAATTCAGTGATGCCTAACTCTGCACGATACATCATGATGCCACCGACTAAGATGAGTGCGAGTACGAGAATGACATTAATCCAATGGAATAATCGCGTCGGTTTGTCCCAAACTGAGTAGGATTTAACTTCAAACGCGCTGGGTTTGCTGCTGGACATGGAATTTCCTTGTTTTTTGTGTTGGTATGATCTTACGCTTTTATCTCAAAATTTCAGTAATTTTTTTCAGTTTCAATTAAGACTTCTGATTGATAGTGTATTCAACGAAAGTGTTAGAAGTTTTTGATTTGCGTACGGTAAATATTTTTCACGTAAGTCTTTTTAATCTGTTTTATCTAATGCTAATATCGTCACCACGGTAGACTTGGAAGTCTATTGAACGGATGTTGAAGTTGTATTGAGAGGATTTTAGGTTCTCAAAGTGAATAATCGTTAATCAGACAGGGAGTGAGCAGGATGTTCAAAATATTACATTGGATTGTAGTGTCACGATCGCAAGTATTAATGGAATTGCTAGCAGGACGTTGGCCACAGGAGTTTCTCGTTAAGTTGACGCAAGTCAGCCCTGATGAGATGTGTGAACAAATCAAGGATAATCATGCCTCCATGGTAGTGATTGATTTAGCAACTGTTGATCTTCAAAAAGCCCATCAATTTCAGCGTTTACTTGCCCGTGAACAACCAAGTGTACGAGTCGTCTATTTACAATTCCCTAAACAAGTCGATGCACGTTTTTTAATGCAAGCGGCCACGACCGCAGGGGTGTTTTATCTCGATGCGGGTTTAACTGAGATTAGCCTAGGATTCTCGAATATTTTACGAGGCCATAGGGTGATCCCAATTCAACTTGTCAATGGGGTAAACGATGACTTTGGTTTGTTCGAAGATACTGAGCCGCTGACGATTCGTGAGCGAGAAGTATTACAAGCCCTCTTAACGGGTAGTACTAACTTAGATATTGCTAATCAGCTGTTTGTCAGTGAAAGCACGATAAAAACCCATTTGTACCGAGTATTCCGTAAGATCGGTGTGTCGAGCCGTGGTCAAGCGATTGCGTGGGCGCAGACCTATTTGCACGATGTGGTGGTTTAAATCTGTATTAGCACTGATAGAAGACACTAATTTGGCAAGGGAATACTGTTCTAGACATAGATGTGTGCGTTTAGAGATTAGTACCTAAGTTAAGTGTTATCTCAGAAATGATAAAAGGGGCTTTTGCCCCTTTTGTTTGTCTTAAAATCAATTGAATTAAAACGTTAAATTAACGTCCTAACCAAGCCGCGAGTTTAGTCTTGTCACTAATTGCTAGGGCGACAGTGTCCTTTGGCGCGGCAGTTATCATCAATTCACCCGTCATCAATTCATCCCGTCTAAACCAATGTAGATTCAAGGATTCACCCAGCGGATATTGCTGTAGCTGCGACTCAAATTGCGCGCTGACTTGCAAGTTATCGGCGGCGATTAAGATATCCCCCGCACTTAATCCCGCAAGGTGGGCAGGGCTGCCTTGGGTAACAGTCACCACTTTCAATCCCATCGGCGCCACTTGAGTTTTCGCGCCAAAGGCAATCTCATAACCTTTCGCTTGCCCGCCGCCCACATCCTGCGGACCTTGGCTGGCTCGAAGGTTAAACTCGACACCAAATTCGGCGAGTAGTGGAGCCAGTGGAATATCGTCGGTGTTATCTAAGTAGGTAAACAAATCGTGGCAATCACGGCCAAGGAGTCGCTCGACAATCGCTTGGTGGCAGCTGTCAGTCGTGCCTTTATTTTGCAGGGCATATTCCTGCCACAGGATCTGCATCACATGGTCGAGATTGTATTTGCCTTGGGTTTCATGGCGCAGGGTTAAATCTAAGTACAGCGCAAACAGCGCGCCTTTGGTGTAATAACTGATGATAGCGTTTTGCGCGTTTTCATCCTGCTTATAGAACTTAGTCCATGCATTAAAGCTCGAGTCTTTAACGCTTTGTTTAAAGCGTCCTTGGCTGCGATAAACGCGGGTGAAGGTTTCACTCAGCATATCTAAATAGCTTTGTTCATCTACCAACCCGGCGCGATAGGTAAGGAAGTCATCATAATAGGAGGTGATGCCTTCATAGGCCCATAGCTGCGGCGTATAGGTTTCAGCCTCAAGTTTATAGGGTAAAAAGCACTCTGGCTTAATACGCTTCACGTTCCAGCTGTGGAAATACTCGTGGCTGCACAGGGATAAATAAGTGCGATAGTCGTTATTGATTGGCGCATTGAGCGACAGCGGTAAGTCCTTGCGTGAGCACATTAATGCGGTAGATGCTCTGTGTTCTAACCCGCCAAAGCCATTGTCTAATACTGTGGTCATAAACAAGTAACGTTTAAACGGCGCAGGCGTACCAAAAAGATTGATTTGATACTCACAAATGGCTTTCAAGTCTTGGCAGAGTCTTGGCATGCAAGCGCGGTGGCGGCCATTGAGGACGATATCGTGTTGGACGCCGCAGGCATCGAAACTGGCTAAGGTAAATAAGCCCATTTCCACTGGATGATCGATAAGCTCGTCATAGCTTGTGGCACTAAATTGGCCGAAGGCAAAGTCGTCACCACTGATGCGGGTCATGCTGGTAGCGACGCGCCAATCACTTAATGTGGTCTCAGAGGGCGGTAACATAGTGACAGTGTGGGTTTGTTGTTCAAAACCGTGGGCGGATAAAAACACGCTACTGCCGTTAAAGAAGCTGTGGGTCGTGTCCAAATGCGCGGTACGCACCGACAGATCCCAAGCATACACTTGATAAGTCAGAATAATTTCGCTGCTATTACTGTCAACCGACCAAGTTTGCTTATCTAGTTGGGTGAGCTTAAGCGTTTGGCCTTGTGCATCTTGTGCCTTGAGTTCAATGATATTTTTAGCAAAGTCGCGCACCATATAACTGCCAGGCAGCCAAGCGGGTAGGCTAAAGACCTGCACAGGCTTGGGCTGGGATAATGTCATAGTGACTGCGAATAAATGGGCTTTCGGATCGACGGGGATTATCTGGTAATGGATCATATTTATCCTGCAAAACCTGAGTGTTTTAATGGTGGCCATGCTGCCAAAAATGCCTGCAACTGGCAAATGAAAAGCAAAATATCTACAGACACAAAGCATTGAATTGTCAATATACCCAAGCAACCTGAAGATACGAGTTCAGAGCGCCTAGGGTGCTTCAATTCAAGGCGCATCAATGACAGAATGTCGGCCACCTTTTGAATTGATGCAACACGGGAGTGGAGTGCCCTAGACGCTCCGTCCCGGCGGCTGATGTTAACCACGGGGTAACGCACTTTATGCTTTGTTGGTTATTTTTAACTTAGCCCACTAGGTCCGCAAATAACCGCAATCGCCATGGATGGCGTGAATGCCACTAATGCAGGAGCAATTAATGGCCTTGCCTAAAGTGCGTTAAACTCCAGCTGAATCATGCATCTTCAAGTTGTTTGGGTATATACTATGCCAACTAACCCAAGGAGGACGCCCCATGGCCGAAGAAACGATTTTCAGCAAAATTATTCGTCGCGAAATTCCCGCGGATATTCTGTATCAAGATGAACTAGTGACTGCCTTTAGAGATATTTCCCCTAAGGCGCCTACGCACTTCTTGATTGTGCCAAATCATTTAATCCCAACGGCAAACGATATGAAAGCCTCTGATGAGCCTGTGCTTGGCCGTATGATGACGGTTGCAGCTAAATTAGCGGCGGAAGCGGGGATTGCTAAAGATGGCTACCGACTGATCATGAACTGCAATCAACACGGTGGACAAGAAGTCTATCACATTCATTTCCACCTTGTGGGCGGGGAGCCTCTGGGGCCCATGTTGAGCCAAGGCAAATGAAGGTAAATTCGGATTTTTTCCCGCTGACCCAAATGGCGCAGCGGTTTGTGGATCAACTCGCCCAGTGTCGCCGTCTTGGTTTAACCGTATTGGAGGCGAGTGAGCACCATGTGTTGATTGAGTTGCCCTACAGCACTGAATTAATTGGTTATCCCGATACGGGCGTTATCCACGGCGGAGTCATTACCACTTTAATGGATACCGCCTGTGGCAGTGCAGTGGTCAGTGCAATTTTCCATAAATTCAAATTGTTAGAAATCTCACCCACGCTTGATTTGCGGGTGGATTATATGAAGCCCGCTCAGCCCCATAAGCCTGTGTTTGGGTTTGCGGAATGCTACAAGTTGTCTTCCAACATTGCCTTTACCCGCGCGATTGCTTATCAAGACAGCATAGATGATCCTATTGCCCATGCTGTTGGTTCCTTTATGCGGATCAGCCCAGAAATGGTGGGTGATGCCTTTAGAAAAGCGCTGATGGGTGAAGCCGTGCCTGAGATAGGAGACACTGATGAGCGCAAATAATTCGGAACTTGGCACAGCCAGTGCCACTCAACATGCCCAAGTAAAAGCGCCTATCGATGTGCAAGGCATTGTTAAGCGCGCGACTGAGCTTAACGATTTCGGTCATTTACTTGAGCACGTTCCCTATGCCAAATTTATTGGGATGAAGGTTGAGCGTTTTGGTGATGAACTGATTTTTAAACTGCCTGCTAAGGACGACAATATCGGTAATCCTGTGTTGCCAGCGATTCATGGCGGCGTCATTGCAGGTTTTATGGAGATGTCGGCGATAGTGCAGTTAATGGTCTTTATGCAAACAGCCAAAGTGCCTAAAGTGGTTGATTTTTCCATCGACTATTTACGTGCGGGTCTGCATAAAGATAGCTTTGCTGAATGTCGTATTACCCGTCAGGGGCGACGAGTGGCCAACGTGAATATCGATTGTTGGCAAACCAATCGTAAGCAGCTCATCGCTACGGCACGGGCGCACTTTCTGATTGATTAACTCGTTTTATTGAGCAGATGTTTGAGTGATGATTAAGTCTGTCTTGTTAAGCATAAGTTCAGCACAGTTCGATTAGCTTGTCGTTTAATGGGAAATGATGCGCGCTGGCCGCGCATTTTGTCGCGTGACTGGGAGAAAGAGATGAAACAAATTTATACCGGACTATTATTGGCCGCGGCGCTGACCTTAGGTGCTTGTGCCTCACATACTGCAGGTATTTCAGTGAGTTCGCTCGGTGAAACCCGCGTCGATAATTCCAGCTTTGCCCGAGATATTGGAGTTGAAAGTGTGGATGCACGCCGAGTTGGCGATTTAGTGCAGGGCTCTGCGCTGATTGTTAGCAAATCATCAACTGACATGCGTGTGCAGTATAAATTCACTTGGTACGACGCCAGCGGCTACACCATAGAAGATGAAGCGACAAGCTGGAAATCAGTCAAGTTGCATGGCAAGCAACAATTGCAAGTCGCCGCCGTGGCGCCCAATGCCCAAGCGGTTAAATTTGATGTGTACGTGCGCGAAACCTTTTCGAACTAAGCCTGAGTTTGCCTTTGTTTAGTTTATAAATTATTTTTTGATATAAAGTGATTGTTATATTGGCTTACTTCTCTCTGGGGTAAGCCATTTTTATCCGTATTGATTAATTTTTCAACAACCTTTTCTCATTTTTTATCTTTATTAATTCAGCCTTATCATGTTGAAATATGCGATTAATTACTCATTGTTGAGTAAAAAAACTTACTGCAGGGCTAGAACCGGACTTTAGTCCTAAATACATTTAGTGATTGAGCACTACTATCAGCATATTACCACATGAGGATAGAAAGATGACTGCTCATATTAATGCTCAACCTACTGATTTTGCTGAAACTGTTATTATGCCGGGTGATCCACTACGTGCTAAATATATCGCTGAAACCTATCTCACCGATGCCGTAGAAGTCACGAATGTTCGCAATATGCTTGGTTACACGGGCTTTTACCAAGGACAACGCATTTCCGTTATGGGGCATGGTATGGGTATTTCATCTATGGTGCTCTATGGCCATGAGCTGATTAATTATTTTGGCGTGAAACGCATTATTCGTATTGGCAGTTTAGGTGCAACACAAAAACATGTACAAATGCGAGATGTTATTTTAGCCCAAGCCGCAGGTACGGATTCACCTACTAACGCTAAGCGTAGTAGCGGCTACCAAATGGCAACTTCTGCGACCTTTTCTTTATTGCATAAAGCCTATACAACAGCGAATGAGAAAGGTATTAGTGTAAAAGTTGGCAATATCTTTAGTGGTGATCTTTATTACGATCCCGATGAAGATATGATCCCCGCACTTGAGCGTTTTGGGGTATTAGGTATTGATATGGAAGTGGCGGGGCTTTATGGATTGTCACACCAACAAGGTATCGAATCATTAGCCATTTTAACGGTATCGGATCATTGTTTAACCGGTGAAGAAACAACGGCCGAAGAACGCCAACTCTCTTTTAATAATATGATCGAGCTCGCGTTAGAAACCGCCCTCAATTAGGTTTAAAGCCATCCTTTGAACCCTTAGCATTTCACTTATGGAATGACATAATGAATAATAAAATTACTTTAACAGCCATCAGTTTTCTCGCCAATTTTATTATGGCGGGCTTTGCGACCCAATTTGGGATGTTGATTGAACCCATAGCTGAGAAATTTGCTGCTAATGTTAACGAAGTTGCATCAATCTTTTCATTGCTCAATGGTGGTGCACTCGCGGGGACGATTGCAGCATTTTTCTTTATTGAAAAAATGGGTATCAAAAGAATGACCTTGATAAGTTACAGTCTGGTTGCTCTTTCTGCTCTGGCTTTACATCTAACCAATTCCCTGCAAGTTGTGATGGTGGCAATGACCTTGATTGGTTTTTGTGGCGGTATCGGTCTATGTATTGCTGGTACGATTGTGGTGTCTGTGTGGCAAGAGAAATTACAAAGCACAATGTTAGTAGTGCAGGATGCGACTTTTAATATTGCAGGTGTTATTTTTCCATTGATAACAACTTATGCATTAACAAGCTCACTATCATGGAGTTATAGCTATTTAGCTGTAGGTTTGGTCGCGTTAGGTACCGTCATTATTACATTATTCACTAATTTTTCTATATGTGAGCAGTATTCTTCAACAGAAGATAAGCAACAATCTGAGTGGAATTTTGGAATTATTAGCGGGGGTATTGGATTATTTTTAGGGATGCTCGCATTATATACATTTTTAACTTGGGCACCTTTATTTGTAAAACAAAAATTTGATATTCCGTTTGAAGAGGCGGGTAATATTATTACCCAGTATTGGTCCGCTGCGCTAATTGGTGCCCTAATTTCGACTGTGATTGTGACTCGTGTAAAAATTCACCATTTCTTAGTTGGTATTATTGCTTTAGCTATGGTGCTCACCTCTGCCATTGTCAGTACCAATAATCTTAATTGGATAGCTTATTTAACCTATGGTTACGGTTTTGTGTGTGCCGCGCTTTATAATGCATTTATTGCTTATGGCGTGTCTTTTGTAAAAAAAGCCAGCAGCAAAAATGTGTCATATATTCTTATTAGCGGAAGTGCAGGGGCGATGTTTAGCCCAGCCATCAGTTCTTTCTTTGAACGTATTATCGGATTACAAACAGTGATGTATGTGATTCCTTTGCTTTACGCAGCGATATTTATGTTATTGATCGTTTCAAGTCGGATGAAATCGGCTATGGAACAACACTCGCCATCGGTAAGTTAATTTACCTGTGCATCCATCCCACACTCGGTTGTTAAATTAAGTCGAGTGTGGGTTATGCTGAAAGCGATTATATGCCTGCTTCAACAAATTTCTTGAGTGCGTTGAGATCACAAATCCGAATGCCATCTTTTTTCCGCTCAATTAAGCCTCGTTCCTCAAGATTTTGTAGTGCCCGACGGTAGACTCGGTCGGTAGTACCAAATCGTTCAGCCTCTAAATAGCGTTTACTAAAGCCATCTACGGGCAAGTCATTTAAGTATTCATGGTAAATATCAAATGCCACGTTATAACTGATGGGATAGAGCAGTCGCCGAGTAAAAATATCCACTGTGTCTTGGTAGTCAATCGCAATTGCACTAGCGAAAAATAGCGCGAGTTGAGGGTGTTGACCGAGGTAATGTTGCAGTTTTTCAGCGCTAATCAACGTGATTTCTAAGGGTTCACTGGCAATAATGTCTAGTTGACAGTGGTACTGGGTGAAGAACTCCATTTCGCCAAACAGCTGTGAATCACAATCAATAGTACCTAATTGAAAACACCGACCATTTCTCGCGGTATGGCCGAGTGATACGCGACCTTGCTTCACCAATACAAGTGATGCCATCGCTTCCCCCTGCGTCATGAGGTGAGCGCCTTTTTTGAGCATTTTTATTTCGCTGATACAGCTAAGTACAACCGCTTCAATAAGTGGATAGTCTTGCTCCCATCGCTGGCTATAACGTCCTTTCGATAAAGGTTTTAGCTGCATCGACTATGATCCTCTTACTGTTTTCGAAATTGCGACCTTCTATAGCATTATCATGATAGGCAGTCAAATGGACGAAAGGATTTAGGCGGCTACTAAAGATATTTTCATCATACGAACTGAAGGGCCGTGGTTTTCGCGACATTTAATTGAATCGCAGAGATAAGAGTGCCCACTTTTTATTTCCGTCATGTATACTAGGCGCCGCCAAGGGGTGTTTGCAGCGAATGAATTTACGTTGATTACTGCAAACTGAGATGTCAGCTGACGAACCCTTAGAACCTGATCCGGCTAATACCGGCGTAGGAATGGGCCAATTAACAGCACACTTCTGAATCGCTTATTCGTTGCCGGATCTCAAACATTATATTTGAGGTCCTATGTCAAACCGTAAAACGTCAAACCGTCATTCCCCGTTTTTAACCCGAGCGCCACTGGCATTAGCCATTGCTGCCGCGCTGAGCACTGCTGCATTTGCACAAACCGACGCTATCGATAAACCCGATCCCAGCACTGAGATGGAAGTCATGGTAGTGACGGCGGATTTTCGCAGTTCAAGCTTAGAAAAAATGCCTTCAAGTATTACCGTTATCGACAGTCAAAAAATTCAAGATGAAAGCGCGCAGCATTTCGAGGATGTGCTTAATTCTATTGCTAACTTTAACTGGTCAGGTGGAAGTTCGCGGCCAAAATATTTTCAAATTCGCGGTGTAGGTGAGCAAGAGCAATACCAAGGTGCGCCTAATTCTTCTGTGGGTTACATCATTGATGATATCGATTTATCCGGTATTGGCATGGTGTCGAGCATGTACGATCTACAGCAAGTCGAAGTGCTGCGTGGACCACAGGGCACACGTTATGGCGCCAATGCTTTAGCGGGACTGATTTATCTGAAAAGTAACGATCCCACCGATGTGTTTGAACATGGCGGCGAAGTCTCGTTAGGCGATGATGATTTACGCACGTTTAGCGGTTTCAGTTCAGGCCCATTAACGGATTCTGGCAAGCTGCTTTATCGCGTGTCACTGCAGCAACATCAACAAAATGGCTACCACGACAACCTCTATTTAGGCCGTGACGATACCAATGGCCGCGATGAGTTCAGCGGTCGCGCTAAGCTGCGCTGGTATGCGACTGACGATTTGCAGTTTGATTTAACTGTGCTGCACGCCGATTTTGATAATGGTTATGATGTGTGGAGTTTAACCAATTCACCGACCCAGACGACATCGGATCAACCGGGTGTCGATAGCCAGCGCACCACAGGCGCGGGTTTTAAAGCGACCTATTCTGGTGCCGAAACCTTTGAGCTAACCTCGTTAACGTCCTTTGCGAATACCGATCACCATTACAGTTACGATGGCGATTGGTCGAACCCAGAGTATTGGGCTTCTAAGCAATGCAGTGATGACGATGGCAATCTGGCGCCGTGCCAATATGATTATTTTTGGGATAAAACTGGCCAACGTAAAACCGTGTCGCAAGAGTTTCGCTTAAGTTCTACCGAGCAGGGCCGAATCTTTGCGGACAGCACAGATTGGTTGCTTGGTGTGTACGCCATGAATCTGAAAGAAGATAACCAATTGTATTCTGAATACAATACTTGGCCGGATGAAGTCTTAGACTCTGAGTATGAAGCGACGAACTATGCCTTGTTTGGTCAGCTCGATACGGATCTGGGCTCAGATTATGCCTTATCTGTGGGTTTACGTTTAGAGCGCCGCAATAGCCATTACTCAGATACGAATAACGATAATTTCGACCCGAGCGAAACCATGTGGGGCGGTCATATTGCAGTGAGTAAAGTGCTGAATGACTCACACAACGCATATGTCCGTGTCGCGCGCGGTTACAAGGCGGGCGGTTTTAACATGACTTTGCCTGTCGAACTGAACGATAAAAAAGAGTTCAGTACTGAGACGCTTTATAACTATGAAATCGGCCTTAAATCCCATTGGCTAGCTGGGCTTATCGATACTAATCTGGCGCTGTTCTATATGGACAGACAAGATCAACAGGTGGCGGCATCCCAGCAAGACCCTGATAAACCACAGCGTTTTATTTTGTTCACCGAAAACGCTGGTAGTTCTAATAACTATGGTGCTGAGTTAGATGCGACCTGGTATGCCACGGATAATCTACAAATTTACTCAAGCTTAGGTTGGTTAGAAACCGCCTACGGCGATTATCAGTATCAGGACAAATATGGCACTGAGGTGGATTTAACTGGCCGCGATCTGGCCCATTCACCACACTTTACCTACAGCCTTGGTGGGACTTATCGTGCCAATTCGGGTTGGTTTGCTAACCTAAACTTAAGCGGTAAGAGCGAGTTTTACTATTCAGACAGCAATGAATCCCGTTCTGAACCCTACACTATCGTCAATGCCCGCGTGGGTTATGAGGCGAGTGCATGGTCAGCCTATTTATGGGGCCGTAATTTGTTCAATGAAGAATACGGTGTGCGCGGCTTCTACTTCGGTAACGAGCCAGATAATGGCTGGGCTGAAAAGCAATATATTCGTTACGGCGATCCGCGTCAGATTGGCGTAACCTTTAACGTTAAGTTTATGTAAAAGCTGATGTAATGGCACATGTCACTATGAGCCTATTGGGTTAACTCATGACTAAGCTGCAGTCCAGTATAAGGGCTACAGCTTCTCTCAAATTTAAGGAATTAAAATGAAACTGACCGCAGAAATTAGCATGTATCCCTTCAATGAAAACTACCTCGATCCGATTAAGTGGTTCATTGGCCGCGTGGATAGCTATCCTCATATCGAGCGCGTGACCAATGCGATGGCAACTCAAGTGTGCGGCGATTATTTAGATGTGATGACGATGCTGGCGACCGAGATGCAAGCTGCCCATGAGAAGTGGGGCAAGGCAGTATTTGTGTGTAAGTTTATCGGTGGTGAGCTTAATTTAGCCCACAGCGAATAACGCTTTACCGTCACATACGCGATAAATAGGCAGTGAGAACAACACAATGACAGATTTATGGTTAACCTTGGTCGAGAGTATAAATGCGGCCTTTGGTGAAGTCCATGTGATGACCGCATGGGAAGCCTTGGCGGTATTGCTAGCCATGGCATATCTACTGCTGGCGATGAAGGCGAGCGTCTGGTGCTGGGCGGCGGCCTTTGCCAGTACCGCCATTTATACTGTGTTGTTTTGGAAGGTGTCGTTACTGATGGAATCAGTGCTGAATATCTATTATATGGCGATGGCGCTCTATGGATATTGGCTCTGGACCCAAGGCGGCGATAAACATCAAGGGGTCAAAGTGACCACTTGGCCGCTGAAAACTCACTTGAAACTGATCGCGGTGACAGGCGTTATTTCGTTATTAGTCGGTCACGGCATGGCGACGTATACTCAGGCCGCATTCCCATATTTAGATGCGGCCACGACCTGTTTTGCTGTGATGACGACCTATTTAGTCGCGAAGAAAGTACTTGAGAATTGGCTCTATTGGGTCGTCATCGACATAGTGTCTATATACCTCTATCTCAGCAAAGGCTTGATGCTGACCTCGTTATTATTCGTACTCTATGTGGGGCTTGCTGTAGTAGGGTATTTCCTGTGGCGCACTGCGTTAGCCGACGCCCGTGAGGCCAATGCCTTGAAGTTACTCAGTTAATGCTCGATGTCAATGCTGCTAAGCCATACTCAACGCGTGAATCATTCAATACACTCTTGCCCATACTCAAACGAGGTGGGCTTGAGCAAGTGCAGAGTATTTGCGAGCTTTCGGGCGGCTTGAGTAATCATAATTATAAGATCACTACGCCAACAGGGTGTTATGTGCTGCGGGTCAATGCCGATGCGGCGGACAGTTTTTGCACCCGCGAGCAGGAGCGTTTTTACTGGCAACAACTCGCCCAAGCTAAACTTGCCCCAGCACTGCTGTGGGTGAGTGAAGATGAGCGCTATTACCTCAGCGATTTTATTGAAAGTGACCTTATTGAGGGTGACTTTATTAAGAGTGGCTTTATCGAAAGTGCTGTAGTGAGCGCAGCAGAGTGTGCGGCAATTGAACACAATGTGATTGATAGCCAATGCTTTCAACGTAAACGCTTCATCCATTGGCCTGCATTAGAGCGCCAAACCAGTGCCGCTGATTTTGTGCTGAGGCAGTCGTCTTTGGGCATTTTACATCACGGCTCTTCATCACAAGCTTGTTTAAGTCCTGAGCCTAGGTTGATGCCAATACAGCAAGATAAGCATCCCAACTCAACTGCGCGCTTACTGTTGGAATTATTGCTGCAATTGCGGGAACTGCCCACAGGTCCTTATGCCATTAGTATCACTGAACAATGGCAGGAATATCACCAGCAGATGCTTGCTTATCAGGCATCTCTTACCACAATGCACAATTGGAATGAGCGTGTGGCTAAACTGCTTAACATCCAAATCGCCATCAAAGATTGGTGCGATAACTTAGCGGCTTGTTTAATTAAACCGCAGTTTTGTCATCGCGATCTTAATCCCCACAACTTGCTACTCAAAAATAATCGTTTGTATTGTATCGATTTTGAGTATGCGACGGCGTCGCATCCCCTGTGTGAGTTAGCCGTAGTGTTAGCGACCCATGCGTTAACACCTGCCCAGCAAAACGAGTTAGTGACGCAGTATCTGAGTCAACACCCTTATGTCTCAGTAAACGCCGTAGCGGCCGTGCCCGCCGCCATTGACATGTACTGGGTATTTGCCTGTTACTGGGCATTATTGATGGCGGCGCAAACGGAGCCCAGTCGAAGCGCCGACTATCTCGCATGGTTTGATTGTTTTTGGCCGCTCATCACCCAAGCATCATAAGGATGGCTGCTCGATTGGAATCATAAAGTAGGCAAATCATTAACATATTGAAAACCTTTATTAGACAAACTTGTTTGATATAAGAGGCAACTTTATATAGGCTCAAGCGTCATATTAGCAACAGTTCTAGGATGGATGATTCAGAATGAAAAAAGGCGTGATGCTACTTGTGTGTCTCTTAGGCTTAAGCGCCTGTTCCACTAAATTCAGTTACCATTTCCTCGATTGGGCCATCGGTTGGGAGCAAGAGGATTACGTTACTTTAGATAAATCACAGCAAAAGGCATTCGATGCCCTCATTGAAAAATTTGTCCTGTGGCACCAATCCAAAGAATTGTCCCACTATGTGGTGCAACTAACCGAAGTCGAAAGCCTCATCAAAACCAATACCTTAACGCCAGTGTTATGGGCCGAGCATGTGGAGATTGCTAAGCGGCATTGGTTTCGTTTGTTTGAGTTTGCCTTGCCAGAGTTACTGCCCATCATAATGTCCTTGTCCGATGAACAGGTGAAGCAAATCCTCGCCAAATTACGGGAAGATGAGCAGGAGCTTGTCAAAGAGTTTGCCGGCAAAACCCCAACGCAGTTACAAAAAGAGGCCGATGAAAACCTTCAAGAGCAATTTGATGACTGGCTTGGCAGCGTGAGTACTGAACAAAAAGAGCTTATTCATCAGTATAATCAACAGCGTTTATCCACCTTAGATATGTGGCTCGAGTATCGCCACGAATGGTTACGTCAGTTTGAGGTCGCCCTTGGGCAGCGCGCCGATAAAGCGCTATTAACCGAGCGTTTGACCTTGCTAATGACGCAGCCCGATGAGCTTAAGTCTGAACAACATAAAGTTTTTTTGCGTAAAAATACTGAGGCATTTGGAACCTTACTGCTAGCGATGAACGCGAGCCTATCGGAGAAGCAGTCGAAGCACTTTTATAAAAAGTTGGGCGGACTTATTCAAGATCTCACCGAGCTTAATCAAGAAGCCATTGAAAAAGAGACAAGTGCAAAAAAAGCCTAGGCCATGAAAGATTTATTGGCTTGCTAGGGTCTATTCCTGCAAGCCAATAAATTAGTCAAAGAGAGACACTATGCCACTTGCATCCCTTTATCAAAAACTGCTCAATATGAGTCGTTATTTCGATGGTTTAGCGCCATTAGCCCTCAGGATTTACCTTGCGCCCGTGTTGATGCAAGCGGGCTATAACAAGCTCGCTCACTTTGACGATACGGTTGCTTGGTTTGCCAATCCCGATTGGGGTTTAGGCCTGCCAGTGCCGGCGGTAATGGCTGGATTGGCGGCGGGAACCGAGTTCTTTGGCGCTATATTATTACTGCTTGGGCTTGCGACTCGGCTGATTTCTATCCCTTTGATGGTCACTATGTTGGTGGCTGCATTTACTGTGCATTGGCCAAATGGCTGGTTAGCGATTGCCGATGGCAGTTCTTGGCTTGCCAACGACAGAGTGCTTGAGGCTGGGGATAAACTGGCGAAAGCCAAAGAAATATTGCAGGAGCACGGTAATTATGACTGGCTGACCAGCTCAGGTAACTTAGCTGTGCTTAATAATGGTATTGAGTTTGCGGCCACTTATTTCATTATGTTGTTGGCACTCTTCACCTTAGGCGGCGGCCGTTACACTAGCCTAGATTATTTCATCGCTCAGCGCTGCGGGGTTAAGTAAGCCTTTTATAAAGAGCTCTGGATTTTCAAGCGCAATCAAAGCGTTAAATCCCATCCATGCGGTGGGATTTTTTTATGCCTCTTTGCCTGCAATTTGCTATGCTTGAACGCAATTTATATCGAACTAGGATAAGAACTTGGACGCTATTGAACTTTTGCTCACCCGTCAATCGACCCCGCGATTAATCGCTCCCGCTCCCGATGCGAGTCAATTAAAAATCATCTTAGATGCTGCCATTCGTGTGCCAGATCATGGTGCATTAGCCCCATGGGAATTTATTATTGCCACAGATCAAGGGTTAAACACCTTAGCCGATATCTTTGTTGAGGCGGCTAAAGCCAGCGGCGCCGACGAGGATTTCGTTAATAAAGCCAAGGGTATGCCAATGCGTGCGCCTATGGTGATCACTGTCGTTGCAAAAACGCAGCAACACCCTAAAGTGCCTGTACTTGAACAACAAATTGCAGCGGGCTGCGCAACGATGGCGATGCAACAAGCGGCTTTTGCCTTAGGCATTGGTGCTGTATGGCGCACGGGCGATTTTGCCTTCGATGCTAATGTGAATGCCGCCTTAGGCCTTGAACCACACGACCAAATTGTCGGCTTTTTGTATGTCGGTACGCCAGCGGTTGTGGCACCCCAAAAACCGCAAAAGGACGGCAGCCAATACGTCCGTTATTTATGAAAAAGCTTATGACTATATTTTTATAAACATTGTCTATTTTTAGTGGAGAAATCCTATGCAAGTTGCGCGTACTCCGAGATTAATCCTGCGGCAGTTAACCCCAGCCGATGCTTCATTTATGTTAGTCTTGCTCAATAGCCAAGGCTTTATTGAGAATATAGGGGACAGGGGAGTACGCACGCTTGTGCAGGCCAAGGATTATATCCTCAATGGACCAATGAAAAGTTATGCCGAATGTGGTTTTGGCTTTTATGCCGTTGTGCTTGCAGAGAACGGATTCACCATAGGAATTTGCGGTTTAATCAAACGGCCGACGCTTGATAATGTCGACATAGGCTATGCATTTTTGCCGCAATATTGGGGTAAGGGTTACGCATTCGAAGCCGCGAAAGCCGCTTTTGATTTAGGCAAAAGTTTAGGTATCGAGCGTATTGTGGCGATTGTGAGTGCCCATAATGGCGCGTCAAAGGCATTGCTGAACAAACTGGGATTACAGTTTGAGCAGTGTGTTCAGCTTAGCCCTGATGATGAGCCAGTTGAACTGTTTAGTTGAATTTAAGTTGTTGTTTATAGTGGTTTTTATTTTATTGTAATTCGGCGTTCTTTACTCTAGAATTCTGCAAAATTTACTGTTGAGATATGGCAATCATATCTCGTATCGACGCCCCTCGAAAATCAGGCTCATTTAATCCCTCCTTGAGCCCTTGAGTACAGCAAAAGCGTAGCCCTTTTATTGGATGTAGCATAATGGTTTCGCAATTAAGTGAAGCAATGCTGGACGTGATCGCTGATGCCTTGGTAGACAAAGGCTATATCTTTTTACCTGACTTAGTTCCAAACAATATAAGCCAAGTGCTATTGGAAAAAATTCAATCAACGCAAGCACATGAGCTAAAAGCTGCGTCCATTGGTCGTGGCGCAGAGCAGCAATTAAACCCCGACATTCGCCGCGACAGAATACAATGGCTAGAAGAGCACAACGAGCCTGATGCCCAATATCTTGAACTGATGACGCAACTCAAAAATGGCTTAAATCGTCGTTTGTTTATGGGGTTATTCGACTATGAAAGTCACTATGCGGTCTATCAGCCTGGGGCATTTTATAAAAAGCATGTCGATGCGCTAAAAGGCAGTCAAAACCGTATCTTAACCACAGTGTTTTTCTTAAATCCTGACTGGAAAGCGGCAGATTGTGGCGAGTTGATTATCTATGATGAAGCTGACATTGAGATTGAACGCATCGCACCTAAAATGGGCCATTTTGTGATTTTTCTCAGTGAGCGCTTTCCCCATGAAGTGACTAAAACCTTAGCCCAGCGCAATAGTATTGCGGGTTGGTTTAGGGTCAGTAACAGTGTGCATGGCTTTTAACTTTAGCCTCTAACTTTAGATTTTAACTTTAGCCTTTAACTATGGTGGCTAGCTTCAACGGATAGCAAACGCTTAAATACTGAACGCAGATTTAGGTGTTTGCTGTTATTGGCCCCGATTGCTTATCTCATTTCGCGACGTATTCTGTGATAGCAGTATTGACTCCAAGCGGATTTAACTGCCATTCACTCATTTCTTCAAATTTTTTTACACTCTTAAGCTTTAGGTAATCTAAGCCGCCGACAATAGGACAAATTTGTCCAATCATGCTGAAAATAGGGTGTTTTTTTATTCTCGTTTAATGTTAGGCTAGATAAAAATGTGCGCAACAACACACTTTTCTATCATCTAACGGAGGCGAGACTGTGGGCTGTGAAGATAACTTAGGTTGTTTAACGGGTGAGTATATTGTGCTTGAGCCCTTATCTCTGTCCCATGTGGCGGCATTGAGTTTAGCTGTGACAGATGGTCAACTTTGGCGTTTGTGGTTTACTAGTGTGCCAGAACCCGCCGAGGTGAAGTCCTATGTGACTAAAGCCCTCGAAGAGAAAGCGCGGGGTCAGAGTTTTCCCTTTGCAGTGCGGGATAGAGTGAGCGGTGAAATTGTCGGCTGCACGCGAATTTGCAACTGGGAGCCTGAAAATCGTCGCCTTGAAATTGGCTACACTTGGTATGCAAAACGTGCCCAGCGCTCAGGGATTAATACCGAAGCTAAGTTATTACTATTGACCTTTGCCTTTGAAACCTTAGATGCCATTGCCGTTGAGTTTCGGACTCACTGGCATAACCAAGCCTCCAGACAAGCGATTGCGAGACTAGGTGCTAAGCAAGATGGTGTGTTGCGTAATCACAAAATTCTTAAAGACGGCACAATTCGCGATACTGTGGTGTATTCCATTATTGATGCTGAGTGGCCTACGGTGAAAAACAGTCTGCAATTTCGATTGCGACAACACCCGCCAACACTCTAACGATACCAAGGAAAGGCCCATGGCAAGCATTATAACTCGAGCAGATGTGACTCAAGCCCATGAGATTGCATTGTTATTCAATGAGTACCGACAGTTTTATGGGCGCAGGGATGATGTCGCGGCGGCTGAGCAGTTTATTCATTCAAGATTGTTAGATGAGTCATCGGTGATATTTATTGCCAAAGATAATCAAGGGCTTGGATTAGGCTTTGTGCAAATGTATCCCAGTTTTTCATCGTTACGTCTGGCTCCAATGTTGATCCTCAATGATGTGTTTGTGACTCAACATGCTCGATGTGTCGGAATTGGGCGAGCGCTAGTGCAGCAGGCCGCCAGTTATGCCAAAGCGCATAATATGAGTTATTTGATGTTAGAAACTCAGCAAAAAAACCAGCGTGCGCAGGGCTTATATGAAGGCTTAGGCTTTGTGCGAAACCAAGATTTTTATATCTACGAGCTTGAGATCCAACCAGGGCTTGAGTAGGTTTATTTATGACGATTAAAAGGAAAGTAACATGTTAACTCAGGTAAAAACATTGGTATTAGGTGGTTTAGTATTGAGTGCCAGTACCGCAGTTTGGGCTGATGAAGCAGAAAAAGCGTTTAGTAAAGAAGCCATTGAGTGTGCCGCTTATTACCAAATTAGCTCAGAAGCTATTGGGGCGATGAATGCACCGCAAATGCAGGCTGTGGGTGAGCGTTTAAAAAGCTCTAAAATTGAATCTGAGAATTTAGCCAAGAAATACAGCTCTGAAGCTGAAGTGACTCAAGCAGTTGCCGACGCGAAAGCGCGTCAAATCGAAAGCTTAGGGGGCTCAAGTAACTTAGGTGCGTTAATGGGCAAATATAAAGAAGAATGTAAAAACCTATTAGCCGATCCACAAAAGCGTTTAGATTATTGGACTATGGCGACTATGTAGTCGGCAGGGTTGAGTCAGCACAGGTTTTTAAACATGTGATTTTGAGCATTGTGAATTGAAATATGTGATGTAAGGGAGCCTAAGGGCTCCTTTTTGCGCTAAGAACTTAGCACTGGGCTGCGGGAGTTAATTTTTATCAGGCCAATGTGAATTGGTTGCGGTCCGGTTGACTCAATGATTCTTAGCCTGCTAGGTTATTTTTGTTAAGCTGAAACTCAACCGGGGTTTTCAGGGTCTTATTGCCGAGGGTTGCTATTCTCGTTTTGTTTACGCATTGATTTTCAAACACCATCAAATATAAGCACTAACTAGGAGCAGTATGGTTTTAACATTAATGGCAGCGACTGTCTTGAGTGCTGGAGTCTGTGGATACCATTTGATCTATGGTAAGCGTGTTCTATTGGCGCCGCTGTTAAAGGCAAATGTGTCCCAGCAGAGCAAGCAAATGCTGCGCTGTTTATTTCATTGTCAGTCAGTGTTTTTTGTAGCCTCAACTGCAGTACTTTTAGCCTGCGCACTTAAGGTGATCCCAGGCATGTATGCCTTTAGCTTATTGTTATTTCTTGGGATGAATTACGGGATCTTCGCGATTTGGCAGTTTTACATTGCCACTTTGAGCCCGCCAAATAGTGGCCAGATGATCATAGTGCAAGCCTTAATTTTCTTGCTGATTGGCACTTTGGCTATGCTGGGACCACTCTTGTCCGTCGCCTAAATCGCTGATCGATTTTGGATAATCGTCGTGCTTAAAGCGTTAACGGCTTGAAGAAACTAAAAGCGAATTATTGGCTCGACTTAATCCCGTATTGGGCGGCGAGTTCGGCCAGTTTACCATTGTCGATAAGCAGCTGAACCCAGTGTGTTAGCTTCTTAGCATCGAGTGATGATCTGAGGCTAAGTAAGATGCCGTTATCGTACTCTTGGTCCCATTTGTCTGAGATTAAAAGTAAATGCCTGTCTTGTGGATTCACCTTTAAATAATACTGCAAATAGGAATGAGTAACGGGCGCTATATCTGCCCGTTCGCGCAGAATACTTTCGATAGAGGCCCTGTTATTACTGACGAACAAGGGGCGAAATTGCTTTGCCAACTTGTCAGCATCGGTTTCAAAGTGGGCAAACTGATAGTGATAGCCCTTAACGAATGCGACTGACTTATTAGTTAAGTTTTTGAAATAATTTTGATTATGGGCTTTGGCCTTAAGCGCAATAAACACTTCCCCATCTATCATGTGTAGTGGAATAAACTGATCCGCTATTTTCTGCCATCCCCAAGCGGGGTTCTCAAATATCATCATGTCGAAGCGACCTAAGGCATAGGCTTTATATCTGTGCTCAACACTGGTGACGGTAAATTCAAAAAACACTTCTTGTTGTATTTGATTCAATGCATTAATGATATCAAGGGTGAGGCCTGTGTAGCGGCCGTCCTGTTGTAGATTCACATAGGGAGAAAATTGATAACCACCGACATGAATGGTCGGTATTGTATTCGGTACTATTGTATTAGGTGCTGTGGGCGACTGATTATTATCTTGGGCGATTGCGGCCGAAAATACGCTGATCCCTAAGACGAAGCTAAAGAGTAGACGATACAACTGTCTTATTACCATGGTCCCCCCTAATCATGCCAAAGGTTAATGATTTTTTACAAGTATACACAATTTAATTTACTCAACGCTGTCGATGTTGTGCGAATTTTGAATAGGTCATAGTAAGCTAGCGCAAACAGGATGAGGGAGAACTCACATTGAGCCAGATCAAATCTCAAGTGTGTGGCTGGGTTGAACAGGGACATATCACGCAAGAGCAAGCGAATACGCTTTATCGGCAGGTCACAGTGTTGCCAGATGCGTCGAGCTGGCGTGGCTTAATCGCTAACTTATTACTCTGGTTTGGCGCCTTGAGCTTTGCCTCTGGGGTGATTTTTTTCTTTGCCTACAATTGGCAATCCCTCGGGCGTTTTGCCAAATTTGGCCTTATTGAAGTGGCGATAGTGCTCGCCATCGGCGCATTTGCTTGGCTCTATTATCGTACCAATTCTTTTTCTGCTGCTTCGCATTCCCATAGTCATAGTAACCAAAGCAACGACAGTAGATTTGGTGGGACGACAGCCAATGGTGTGTTATTGGCCGCGAGCGTATTGGTGGGCGGCTTATTAGCACTGGTTGGACAAACCTATCAAACGGGCGCCGATCCTTGGCAGTTATTTGCCCTGTGGGCGTTAGTGATTTTGCCCTTCGCTTGGGTGGCGGGATTCGATGGTTTATGGCTGCTGCTGGTGGGACTTATCAACCTAAGCATAGGGATATTTTTGGATTCCTTTTCCCATTTATGGGGAGCCTTCTTGGATGAACAAGGCCAACTGCTGATCTTTATCTGTTTGAATTTAGCTATCTATTACGCTTTTGTTTTTCTAGACCGCAACGTCGTGGGGCGCTGGCATGCGCCAATTCTCGAATATGCGTGTTCACTGTTTGCGATGGGCTGTTTTACTTGGTTAATCACTTGGCTGATTTTCGATGATTTCTTTAAAGGTGATGGCTTTAGTACTTGGATAGTTTGTGGTTATCTTGCCCATCTAGTGTTGGGGTTCGTTATTTTTCGCTATCGCTTACCGCGCATTTATCCCTTGGCCTTGGGCGGTTTTAGCTTGATTGCCGTGGGCGCTGCGTTACTGATTCGGCTGATGTTTGAGGACAATGATCCCATAGGTGGTTTTTTGTTTATTGGGCTTTACATCATTTTGGCGAGCACAGGTTTGAGTATTTGGTTAAAGGAACTCAGTCGCAAGCTTAAACCACTGTCAGAATCTATGTCAGAATTAGAACCTGAACCTATGTCTGAATTAGAGCTTGAGCCCGCAGCGAGAGCGACCCAAGGGAAAGTGGGAGACATTCATGAGCAACAATAATGGCTTACCGGATGGCGACATGGTGACCAGTGCTTTAACGGGTTCAGTAGCGACTGCTTTAAAGTCTCCATCAAAAGAGAATGCCGCTTCAATTGATGCATCGGGTGAATCCAGTCTGATAACACTGTGGCAATCCTTGTATGCCGAGGGCAAAGTCAATTCGCCCCAAATGCCAGAAAACCAGGATATTCCTTGGTATATTGCCGCTATGCAGGCCTTTGCCGCTTGGATAGCCGCTTTGTTTTTATTGGGTTTTATGATGGCGGCATTTGGCGCTATTTTTGAGCGGGTAGGCGAGGGCGTCGCTTTATTTATCGGCTTAACTTATTTAGCCGTGGGCATTGGGTTGTATTTTTTGCCGCGGCAACAGATCTTCATTGAGCAATTTGCTTTTGCCGCCTGTTTGAGTGGTTTAATCAGTGTGGCTTGGGGATTCTATGATTTAATCGACAATGATTTTAGCCTCAACTGGTATCTGTGTATGGCGGGTATTCTCTTGCTGTTGTGGGGGTTAATTGCCCATGGATTAGCCCAGTTTGTGTTCGCGTTTGGCTTAAGTTGGTGCGTGATTGGCCTCATGGCTAAATTCGAATGGCTCAATGTCAGCCCAAGTCTGTTTGCCTTAATCATTAGCCTAGTGTTGTTCAATATCAATCGGTTCGGACGTCATTATCGCCGCGCGCGCATGCTTATCTACGGCTTTGTACTGGCGTTAGTTACATTGCAACTGATGCATGCCTTTAGCATGGACAGTATTTTTGAAGCCTTATTCAGTCCTTGGCAACAAAGTCTGTGGTTCACGCTAAGCCATCTGTCGATTATTTTTGTCATTTGCGGATTATTGTTGATCACTGTATTTCGCGAACGCCAACAATCACTCAGCTCAATGGCGGCGATAGGCTGTTTTCTCGGTTTAATCCTTATTAGCGGTTTATCTTTACCCATGCAGGGATTATCGACGGCTATCCTATTGATTCTGCTTGGCCACTATTGCAATGAGCCTTGGTTAAAAGGCATGGGAATTGTGTCGGCGCTGTTGTTTGTCAGCGGATATTATTATTCCTTAGAAACAACACTACTGCTTAAATCTGCTTATTTGATGGGTTTGGGTGCGCTGTTGCTGGTGGCAAGGATGCTGGTGTGGCGGTTATTTCCTGCCAATGAAAATGCCAAGGAGACTGTGTGATGGGCAATATGATGGGAAAACTGGCGGCTTCACATAAATGGGCGCTGGGCATAGTACTGTTCACGACTGTTGCGATTCTCGCTGGCGTGAATTGGCGGATTTTCAAATTCGAACAACTGCTTAATCACGGCCAAGTCGTGCGCTTTGCATTAGCGCCAGTCGATCCGCGCTCGTTAATGCAGGGGGATTACATGGCGCTGGAATATGCCATTGCCCGCGATGTGCGTAGCGCCTTAGCGCCGCAACAAATGCAGGGTCAGTTGTTGCTGGCACTAGATGAGCAAAAAGTGGCGCGTTTTATGGATTTTTATACCGACCAAGCGCTCGGTAAAGATCAGCTGCGGGTGCAATTTCGTGTTCGTGGTAATCAAATCAAGCTCGCATCGAACAGCTTTTTCTTTGAAGAAGGGCAAGCCGATCATTTCAGTGCGGCTAAATACGGCGAGTTTAGGGTGAACGCCCAAGGTGAGTTACTGCTGGTCAGTTTACTCGATGAAAAACTTGAGCCCTTATAGCCCTGCGTCAGGGCTTTTATCCATTGGCTCTGCTTATTCTGTTAAGAGCGATTTATCCCCATCACATTGATTATTTCTGGCCGCATTGTTAATGGGCGGCCAGCATTCCCCGTACTGCTTTCTTCCTAGCTCTGATCGCTAAATCTCACCAATAATATCAACCTTAAGTTGCAACCTTGGCGCAACTAATTTGTAACCTTGAACCTCTATAGTATCGTCAGTGTTCGAGGTGACATCATCTTGAAGCATCTAAGCACATCAATTAAATCGCAATTCAATACAAAATATTAAAACAATACATTTAGGGGTCTCAATGTTTAACACTAAAACTGTGCTGGCGTTAGCCATCAGCAGCGTTTGTGGGCTTGCCCATGGCGCGGATAATGTGATCATTTCAGAATACGTCGAAGGCAGCAGCAACAATAAAGCTATCGAACTGTATAACCCAACTGCGGGCGTTATTGATTTAAGCCAATACCAATTGCGTTTCTATTTCAATGGCAGCACCAACGTCGGTACGACTATTGCGCTCACTGGCGCATTAGCGGCGGGGGCGACTTATGTAGTTGCCGATAACGATGCGTCTGCTGATATTCTTGCACTGACCAATCAACAAAGTAGCGCCAGCTTCTTCAACGGCGACGATGCGATTGAACTGACTTATCAAAATCAAGTGATTGATAGTTTAGGTCAAGTTGGTGTCGATCCCGGTGCCGAGTGGGGCAATGGTGATTTATCCACTCAAGACAACACCCTGCGCCGTAATCCTGATCAGCTGATTGCCGATCCCATCAGTGACGATGCGGTCAGCTTTAGCACTTGGTTAGGTTTTGCGAAGGATGATATTTCTGATCTCGGTAAATTCAGCACCGGCACACCAACCGATCCCGTCGACCCTCCACCGAGTTCTTTAGTGTGCGGCGAAGAAGCCACAGCAATTCATGCGCTTCAAGGCGCGGGCGCTGCCAGTCCTCTTAATGGTCAAACCTTAGTGGTTGAAGCGGTTGTCGTCAGTAATCAAGAAGCCGGTCTTAAGGGCATTTTTGTACAAATGGCCGATAACGAAGCCGATAGCGATCCACAAACCTCGGAAGGGGTGTTTGTGTATACCGGCACTGCGCCTACTGCGTATGTGGCGGGCGATCGTATTCGTTTAAAAGCCAAAGTCACTGAATATCAAGGCTTAACTGAACTAACTACCCTGTCAGAACACACGCTTTGCGCCACTGCACAAGTATTACCAACGGCGGCTGTGGTGACCTTACCGGTTAACAGCAGTGATGATTTTGAGCCATTTGAGGGCATGCGTGTTCGTTTCAGCCAAGATTTAGTGGTGAACGAAGTCTACAACCTCGGTCGTTACGGCGAGATTTCATTAGGCAGTCAGCGTCACTTTATTGGTACGCAGGTGGCAGCACCGGGCGCGGATGCGCTGGCAGTGAGCGCAGCCAACCAACGTGACAGTATTTTATTGGATGACGGTTTAACGGCGCAGAATCCCGATCCTGTGCAATTCCCCGCTCCAGGTCTGAGCGCATCAAACACTGTGCGTGTAGGCGATAAAGCCACATCGCTTACGGGTGTAATGCACTATGGCTTTAATTTGTATCGCATTATGCCAATCGAGACGGTGAACTTTGTGGCGGAAAACCCACGTCCAATCGCACCCACATTGGTTGAGGGCGGTAATCTAAAAGTCGCTAGCTTTAACGTACTTAACTACTTCAATGGTGATGGTCAAGGTGCAGGTTTCCCAACTGCCCGTGGTGCCAATACGTTGAGCGAATTTGAGCGTCAAAAGGCGAAGATTGTCAGCGCCATGGTGGGCATTAGTGCCGACGTATTTGGTTTGATGGAAATCGAGAACGATGGCTTTGGCGCTAACTCAGCCATTGCTGATTTAGTCGCAGGTTTGAATGCCGCTGTGGGTGAAGTGCGTTACGCTTATATCGCGCCAACAGGCATGAATGCGATTGGCACCGATGCCATCACAGTTGGCTTGATTTATCGTAGTGATAAAGTCACGCCGCAGGGCGCTGCACGCATTCTATCCAGCGCCAATTCGCCATTAGATAGCGATCAAAAGCCCTTGTTTGACGACAGCAAAAACCGTCCAATGCTGACGCAAGCCTTTAGCGTGAACGGCACTGAAGAAGGTGTGGTTGTTGCGGTTAATCACCTTAAATCTAAGGGCAGTGAATGTGCGGGCGATCCTGATCTCAATGATGGTCAAGGCAACTGTAATATCACTCGTACCCGTGCGGCGACTGCTGCAGGTCAATGGATCAGCGAGCAATATCCAGATCAAGGCGTATTGTTGATTGGTGATTTGAACGCCTATGCGAAGGAAGATCCATTAACGGCGTTAGGTAACGCGGGCTTTAGTGAGCTGTTTGCCAAACTTGAAAAGCCGAACCCTTATTCCTATGTGTTCTCGGCAGAATCGGGTCAGTTGGATCATGCTTTAGCGAATGCTGCCCTACTGGATAAAGTGGTGGATGTGACTGAGTGGCATATCAATACCGACGAACCGCGCGTATTGGATTACAACGAAGAGTTTAAGACGCCTACTCAAATCCAAGACTTATTCGCAACTGATGCGTATCGCTCATCGGATCACGATCCTGTGGTGATTTCACTTTTAGTTGAAGCGGAAAAAGTCGCGCCAGTTGCCAGTTTCACTCAAGTGGTGAATGGCGCTGCGGTGCAACTGACATCCACTTCAACCGACAGCGATGGACAAATTGTGTCTGCCGAGTGGAGCTTTGGTGATAACACAGTGGCAGTGGGTAAGGAAGTGACTCACAGTTACAGCCAAAGCGGCGAGTATCTGGTCACATTAACAGTGACGGATAATGACGGCCTAACCCATAGCACGTCGCAAACTGTGTCTGTGGTTGTTGGAGAGGTAAAACAACCACCCGTTGCGCAAATTCAACGTATCAATTTATTATTCGTCGATATGTTTATCTCGACTAGCTACGATACCGATGGCGTAATCAAGCAACATAAATGGACGTTCGACAATGGCACCCGCGCTAACGGTCAAGTGGTATTACGCCTTGCCCGCCGTGGACAACACACAGTTGAACTGACCGTTAAAGATAACGACAAGTTAACGGATACCACGACGCTGACGTATCGTTAAGTCAGTCCTTTTATTCCGCTGATTTTAAGTGACGCCAAGCCCGCAGCCGCGGGCTTTTCTTTTTGCCCAAAAGCAAGATAACTTTGTCGTCAGTTGTTGCTACACATCAATTCTCATTGTTTCCCCAGTGGCTCACCGCCTCTTTATTTAACAAGAAGCATCCCAGAGGGCTCTATTAAAATATCCCTATTTTAGAAGGTTACAGGTGCAACAATGCCAATTTTAACTAACCCTTTCGCTGTTTGTTTAGCTAAAAAGCTAACGCCCAAAGCAAGATAATTTTATCGTCAGTTTGCAGCATGAATTGTCATTGTTTCCCCTGTGACTCGCCATAAACTCGTCCCTGAGGGCTCGACGACGGCATCCATGCCGCCAACGGTCACAGTTGCAACAATGCCAATCTTAACTAACACTTCTGCTGTTCGTTTAGCTAAAAAGATATTGCACCAAAGTGTGTTTCATTAGCAGCAGTAATCGATTACTAATCCTTATTTGAAAACACCTTCAATAAGGTATTAATTGCTTATGAGAGTCACTTAGTTCGAACTTAGTCCAACATCTAAAAAACCGATTTAAATATTGTCGTTTTTGTTCAATCTTAGCGAGCGGACATTGCTTATTATGTGTGACATCCGAAAGCGAGGCACTTCTTAGATAAAGATGGAAGGCTTTCCAGTAAATCAAAAAAATTAGGTAAAAAAGCGATGTTAGAAATTAAACCAATCGAAAATCTAGAAGAAATCAGCACACTAAAGCAAGCATATTTTGCACAATCAACAGCACCTCTTGATGGTATGTGGCACTTTGGATTTGTACCCATGTCTACACACTTTGGGTTTTATGAACAAGAAACCCTAGTTGGATACTGCTGCATCAATGGCGAAGGTTATATGTTGCAGTTCTACCTGAGTAATGATACTAAAATGGATGCAAAAGAACTGTTCACGCTTATCGCAGAACAAAATAACTCAGTCATTGGGGCTGTAAATGGCGCATTTGTCAGTACAGCAGAGCCGCAGTATCTATCACTTAGCCTTGATAACGCATCAGCAGTGAAGGTTAATTCTCTGATGTACAAGCAAAAAGAGGCGAGTAAGCAAAGCACTATTCCAGGGTTTGAACTAAAGCTAGCAGAGTCAGAGCAACTGGAGCAATTTGTTGAGTTTGCAGCCACTACTATCGGTGCACCAGAGCAGTGGCTTACAGGCTACTTTGGTAACCTGATTAATCGTAAAGAGTTATTCGGTTATTGGAGCGAGAATGAACTTATTGCAACGGGCGAGTGCCGTCTGTTTGATGAGTACCAAACGGGATATGCAGACCTTGGCATGATTGTCGCTCAATCACAACGTGGAAAAGGCATTGCTACTCAAATGCTTAACTGGCTAGTTAACTCAGCTAATCAGCGTGGTTTAACGCCTATCTGTTCTACTGAGAGCAGTAATGTAGGTGCACAAAAAGCCATTAAACGTGCGGGTTTATCATCTTCAAACCGCATTGTTCAGGTTGAATTTAACAACAAATAACTTGTTATCCCTCTTGCTGTTGTAAGGGGGATTTTGGTTTACGACGATCTGACTTATAGTACCCTTAATCAATAAACCTAACGGAACTGGTTATGATCCATTGGCTAAAGTCGCCAAACTCACCATGTGTTTCCCAATATGTAGAATGCTATTGGTTGATTGATAAGCGCCCTGATTCAGAGACTTATCAATTCCCAAAGCTCAACCCTGACCCATCGGCACATTTGATTCTTTCACCTAACAATCAAGCCTACTCTTATGACCTGAACCCGAGCATAGCGAAGGGAGAAGGCAGCCATTGGCTTTATCCACATCGGCAGACCTTTGAATTAGATCACTCTAAGCCATTTGTTCATCTTGGTATCAAGTTTCGTGTCGGCGCTCTTTACTGTTTACCCGATTTTTCTGCCAATCCTTTGGCACTAGATGAAGTGGAGTCAGTGGAAGACTCAACATTGTTCAAGCAATTAGGTATGGATGAAAGCAGACTGATTGAACTGGCTCGAACCAATCCACAGCAGTGTGTAGA
Organism: Shewanella scandinavica; assembly: GCF_031932065.1. Lineage (NCBI taxonomy): Bacteria > Pseudomonadati > Pseudomonadota > Gammaproteobacteria > Alteromonadales > Shewanellaceae > Shewanella > Shewanella scandinavica. The sequence continues at coordinate 141,609 of NZ_JAUOES010000006.1, read as the reverse complement.
GCAGTTAGATACGATGCTGTCGCCTTGGTTGGAACAGTGCACCGAAGATCAGCACAGTAAAATCACTCGCAATGTACTTAAACATCTAGACCAGAGTACGATATCTGAGCTGGGTGAAAAACTGTATTGTTCACAAAGGACCCTAGAAAGAAGCTTTCAACGCACCACAGGGCTTACCCTTAAACAGTGCCAGTCGATGAATAGATTAGAAGCAATGCTAGAGTATCTCTTTCAACGTGAATCGACTGAACTAGATTGGGTTGAAGTTGTCTTCAAATTTGGTTTTAGTGATCAACCTCACTTGATCCGCCACCTTAAAAAACAGCTTGGCTTTACACCTAAAACTTATGAGAAAGAGCGAGGGTTGACGATTGATGTCTATGGTGGTGTTAGTTCAAAATCAAAGTTAGGCTGATGACACTATTCAATGGGTACTAACTCATTACAGAACCTAATCTAAAGTGAAAGTATTGACGTGATTATTCTAGCTCGCTTTTGTCCAAAAGCGTGCTCCGTAACGCTTTTAAATCTACAGATTACGCGAATGTACGAAAGGTGAGCCATGGTGATTAGCGAGACGACCGTCCGCCCCATGGACGGGGCGGTCGAGCATCCAAGGATGGACTGGCTGCGAGTCGACGAGCAAATGCTATGGCAAGCCTGTGTGAGTGGATATCAGCAAACGCTAAACTCCTCACCACTAAAATTACTGATCCCAAAACACTACTTTTCAACACATTTCTGTCCCAAAGTATGTTGCGTATGTCTTTAAATCTACAGATTAGGCGAATGCACGAAAGGTGAGCCATGGTGATTTTCGAGACGACCGTCCGTCCCATGGCCGCTTTTTGGCATCCATGCCATCGCGGCATTTGTGAATCCTTTCACATCAGACGGGGCGGTCGAGCATCCAAGGACGGACTTGCTGCGAGTCGACGAGCGAATGCCATGGCAAGCCTGTGCGAGTGGATACCCGTAAACGCTAAACTGCTAACAACTGAAATTACTGATCCCAAAACACTACTTTTCAACACATTTCTGTCCCAAAGTATGTTGCGTATGTCTTTAAATCTACAGATTACGCGAATGCACGAAAGGTGAGCCATGATGATTGGCGGACTTGAACAACATCCTTGTTTAACTGCCAGTTCGCCGTCCATGGCTCTCGTTTATAAGCTCAGAAACCCTAGGTTTCTATTCACAGTGTCGATGAGTGAATGACATGGCAAGCCTGTGCGAGTGGATATCCGTAAACGTTAAACTGCTAACAACTGAAATTACTGCTCCCCAAACACTACTTTCCAACACCTATCTGTTCCCAAAGCGTTATTAAGCTTTACGCTAAAACCACTCAAAACTGAGAATGAGATGCTGAAGGTTGAATTGGGCATGGGGATAACAGACAATAAAAAAGTGCTTTATTTTTCAATAAAGCACTCATTTTAAGCGACTCAAGCACTCGTTAACCTACTGAACAGACTACTGATTAAAGTACCGATCAAAGTACTATGTAGAGTGGCCAGCCGAGAAGGCCGACGAGACCTTCTTTATGTTCGAATCTTTCTAAACGTTCGGGTGAAGCATCGCTGAGTAAGAGTTCGCGGTAGCTTTTCGCAAAGTGCAGGGTACGCAGTAGGGCTGGGACAAAGTTTTTACCGAGATCTTTACTGATGGTTTCAGCGAGTTCTGCGGGTAATTCTGCTAACGCTTTCTGGGTTTCCAATTCGATATGCTCACGGGTAAACCACTCCTCTTTTAAGGTGATTTTGCCGATACGCTTTTTCAAATCCTGTCTGACTTTGGCGCCATCAAACAACAATCGATACAGTACCGCTTCGGCTAATACACTCTCTAGATTGAGAAAATCTAGCGGATCATAGCTCGATTGCGCGTAAAACTGTGCCAATAGGGCCGCAATTGACTGTTGGCGTTGATGCTCAAGCAGGGCATCTTGATAGGCTTCATAACCTAACCATTCTTCCGCATCGGGTGGGCTAGACACTTGTTCTAGCAAGAACTTGTCGACATCGCCGTACAGTGACTTGCCGTTGACGAGTTTATGCTTGCTGACAGTGCTGAGCATGCTCCAGCCTTTTTGGAAGCATTTGACTACGCCATCGGCGGTGATCAACAAGCGTATCGCCTGCTGCGGATTTTGGTTTGATAACTCCATCAAACCAAGGCTCACCACACCAATGACATCGTGCGCCGCTTGTTCGAGCAGGTGCATTTTGTACTTGTTGTAAAACTTATCGGCCAGTTTGAGGCTCATCAAAATGGCTTTGGATTTGATTTGTGACAGCTGTTCACCGCTCAGCGTTTCGTCTGCTTGGCCTTGGATCAATACCTTGCTCAGGTAGGGTCCTTGATCTACATCACGCAGTACCAGTTGCATCAAATAATTCCTTAATCCAAAAAGCTAAACATATCATCGACTTCAGCGTATTCATCCGTCACTTGGTTTTTCTCTTTGGCTTGAATAACCAGCTCGTTGACAAACTTGCTGATGATCATTTCCCAACCTGAGCTTTCGTTACGCAGCAGACTCTTAATGGCTTTTTCAACATCGGGCGCGAGCTCGTGGATCAAGGCCATTAGGCTGCGTGGGTCGTCTATGCTAAGGCTGTGTGCATCTTCACTGGCGACGCGGCTATCGTAACCTATGGTTTCAGTGTCTTCTTCGTCATCGTAGAGATCTGTGTAGCCGTCTTCATCTTCATGCTTTTCGCCTAACATCATTTCGATGAAAGGGATCGACAGGTAGAAGAGGCCCGCAGGATCTTCGGCGATACATTCTAAAATCGCAGTTTGTTTTTCTTCGCTATCTTGGATGCGAATTAAATAGGTCAAAAAATCAAAGGTATGCTGAATCAGTTCTTCGGCATTATTTTTAATTTTTTCTTCCCAGTACAAAGGTTGCTGACAAACGATGTCGCGAATTTGTTCCGGGGTCATGAGTTCAGACATGATCGAAGGGCAAGAGATATCATGGTGACTGTTGATTTGGGTCAGCGTGACGATATCCATGTGTTCGATGACTTCGACTAATTGCTCGTCGCTCATAGTATTTGCAATGATTTCAAAGCGTTTGCTCGCTTGTTTTGGCTCTACGTCCGCCAACTCTTTAATTTCGGCGACGGTAATCTCAATGAGACTAGTGTTCATTAGCGGTCCTCATCATCGTAGTGATCGTAGTAGCCATCTTCCTCTTCGCCTTCATCATCGTCGTCGTTATCTGAGGTGCCAACATAATCGTTGTCATCATCTTCATCGTCGTGATGCTTCGCTACAGGCGTTGCTTTACCTTGAGTTTCAAGTAAATACAGTACGGCGCAGCTTTCAATCAGTAAGGTTTCCGAGTAACCACGCACGGCTAACACTAAAGGTAAATCAGCATTGTTAAAGCCAATCGTGACTTTAAACTCATCCCACTCGGGTTGAGTTGCCGTGTTTATCCAATGCGCCCACTTGAGTTTGGCTTCGGCGGGAAACTTAATTCGACCGTAAAGCGCGACAGGCAGGTACTCAGGCACAGTATCGAGCATCTTAGGATCGGCTTCTAACACCTTTTTGATTTGGCTAGTAAATTGCTCTAGCGCTTTAGGTGTATCGGGATCGTCGTAGGACTCGATATTGTCGTAGGCATTATTTTTTAGCTCATTAATGCGTGAGATATTCAGTTTTTTGACCATTTGGCACTTACTCTAGAAAACGCTCAAGGATAAAATTGATCCCACAGCTCGCGCATGGCGCTAGCGGGATCGGTCACTATGACGTTATTGAAATCTTTGATAAACGCATTTCGTCGCTTAGGATCTGACAACACATCATAAGCATTTTTAACGCGTTCAAGTTGTACGGCGGCTTGCTGCTTTTCCTCTTCCGAGGCGCCTAACAACTTGTCGGGATGATATTTGTTTGACAGCCGTCGATAGGCTTTTTTAATGTCGTCTTCTTTGGCACTGGGTTTTATACCGAGCACACTAAAGTGGTTAATCATACTTGTACCTGCAGGCGATGGGGCTGATATCGCGAGATAAAAAGGGTTTGACTCTGATTATCTTTAAATTCGTGGAATTATGATTAGTCAGCCGTGGATGATAGCAGAAATCCCCACTCAGCGGCAAACGCGTGAGCAGGAATTTGTGCTTTAGTGAAGGGTTAAAAATCCTTTAAACTTTAATCTGTTGTGGCGCATGGATTAAGTCAACCGCTATGCTGTTGAAATCCCGTTATCAAGCCAGATTGACAGCTAACTTAACCTTGTTTTTAGGCGAGATAATTGCCCTCGATTAAGGGCAATATTTTAGCACCGAATCCTTCGCTAAAATCATTCACACAGAGCTAACTCACACTCGCCTCAGGCAAGTTCGGCAGAGTTAACGCCGTAACAGCTAAGTCAAACTAGACACTAATCGCAGGTTCATCCCAAGGGTGAGCATTTGTTTCTGTTCCCGCTGTAAATCCTTCATAAACAGGCTGATTTTTCGCTTATGGCTCGGTAGCACTAGCATGAGCCCATCGGGGATCACTTTAATATGATCTAAGGTCAATGTCTTAGCGATACGGCCAAGGTTGAGCAAGACCGCGAGCCTCAGCAGGCAGAGCAGACGATTCAGCGTGAGCTTATGGTTGGGTTCAAGTTCAGCCAGCATTAATTCGTTGGGCTTTTTTCTGTGGTTGGTGATAAGCCGTGCTAAATCCTGCTGCAAGGCTTCACTAAACCCGGGTAAGTCACTGTTGCTGATGATATAACCACCGTGTTTGTGCAGGGACTTTGAATTAATGTGTAGCCCAATCTCATGTAAGGTTGCGCCATAGGCGAGCAAGCGTGCATGGGGCCTTAATTGCCATTCATCGGCGACCTGTTCAAACAAGGCCATGGCGGTGTCGCGTACCTTAGCGGCGTGGGCCATATCGATATGATAAAGCTGGGCAATACTGTCGACGGTGCGGTGGCGAATATCCTGATACTGACCAATCTTTGCCAGTTCATAGAGTACGCCTTCACGCAGTGCTCCTGGGCTAAACTCGAGCTTTTGTATCGGTAAGCGCCTAAAAAAGCTGATTAAAATGGCAAGTCCGGCGGGCACTAAAGGAATGCGTTTATCATCGACATTGGCAAATTGAATTTGGCTAATATGGCCACATTTGATCAACTTGATTTTGAGCTGTTTTAGTCGTGGCAGCGTGATAGTTTCATCGCCGTGTTCTTCTTGAATCGCTTCGCAGATGGCTTTCACTGTGCCTGAGCTGCCTAACGTGAGTTCCCAGCCGCCCGCGAAATATTCCTTGGAGAGCGAGGCGAACTGTTTGTCGGCCGCGCTTTGAGCATCACGAAATGAGGCAGGGGTGATGAGTCCATCGATAAAGAAACGCTCGTTAAAACTCACGCAACCGCAGCGCAGGCTAGATAACTGGGTTGGGGTATTCTTTTTACCGATCACGACTTCGGTCGAGCCACCACCAATGTCGATGACTAAATTACTTTTTCCAAGCACTTGGCTTTGGGCAATGCCGTTATAAATCAAACGCGCTTCTTCATGGCCTGAAATCACTTCCACCGGATAGGGCATGATGGCGAGCGCGGCCTCGATAAATTGATCGCGGTTTTTGGCGATTCTGAGGGTGTGGGTGGCCACTAATCGCACTTGCGCTTGGTCGAGATTGGAAAATCTTTGGTTAAAATCCCGCAGACAATTGAGGCCACGTTCTATGGCGTCATTGTCGAGAATATTCTGCGCATTGAGCCCAGTGGCGAGCTGAACCTGTTGTTTTTCTTTGTGTAAAATCTGCAAGCTGCCATCTTGCTCACGGGCGATGACCAGATGAAAACTGTTCGATCCCATATCGATGGCAACAAAGTGGCGCGATTTAGCATTTGCGGGCGCATTGGTTTGTGGTGCCTGCGACTTTAGTAATGTGTGTTGCTGTGTGTGCGAATGTGTGGCTACCAATCGGATTATCCTTAGGCAATCAAAGCGATATAAAGCCAGCGTTAGCTGGCTTTGGCCTGTAACTCGGGCGTTATGTCTGGCTCAACGTTACTCTCTCGCTCAGCATCACCCTCATGGGCGGACATACGTAAGGCATTAAATTCTTGCAGTTGGCGCTTCTCATAATTAATCAGATATTGATAAATGGCAATTTGAGAACGCACTTTTCGTTTGTTACCCCGATTTCGATAGGGGTTACTTTGTTCTTTGTTGATGACCCGCGCTTTAGTATTGTCATTGAATTGTAAGGATAAAATATCCATTATCATTTGTTTTAGGCGCAGATCATAAATCGGCACACTCACTTCGACGCGATTATCTATGTTGCGGCTCATCCAATCGGCGGAGCAGATAAAGAGTTTGTTCTCGCCGCCAGCGTGGAACAGCATCACCCGTGAGTGTTCGAGGAACCGATCAACGATACTGTAGACTTCAATGTTATCGCTGATCCCGGGTATTTGCGGGATAAGCGAGCACATACCGCGAATGAGTAACTTAATTTTGACCCCAGCCGCTGAGGCTTCATAGAGCTTTTGGACCAAGGATTCATCGAGTAAGTTATTTAGTTTTAAGGTAATCGCCGCCTTCATATGGCTTTGGGCATTAACGATTTCATTATCAATTAAGTGACTCAGTTTTTGTCTGGCATCGTAGGGCGACACGATTAAATGCTGGAAGTTATCGCGGCGATACGGATGCTCAATCAAGTCAAACACTTGCTCCACTTCACGGGCAATCTCTTGATTGGCGGTGAACAGTGACAAGTCGGTGTAAACCCGCGCCGTGCCTTCGTTAAAGTTGCCCGAGCCGACGTGACAATAGAGTTTGATTTCCCCTTGTTCTTCGCGGCCAATCAAGCACAACTTGGAATGCACTTTTAAACTGGTGATACCGTGGTGAACTTTGACGCCCGCTTCGGCCAAGATGCGGGTCCATTCGATATTGGATTGCTCATCGAATCTGGCCCGCAGTTCAATTACAGCGGTGACTTGTTTGCCGTTTTTCACTGCATCGATAAGCGATTGCATCACATGGGATTTTTTTGCCACTCGATATAAATTAATTCGAATAAAGCGCACCGCCGGATCGTAGGCCGCTTGACGCACCATTTCGGTAAAATGGGAAAACTTATGGTACGGATAGTTGAGCATGATATCGCCCATCCGAATCGCATCGAAACTGTTGGCGCTGCGGCCAAAACCTGCGCTATTGAGCGCCGGTAGTTTTTCGTTTTCGAGGTAGTCGCGGCTCGGGTTGGGGAAGGCGATAAAGTCTTTAAAGCTGTGGTAGCGCCCGCCTGGGATCAAACATTCTGTCGAGCTGATGTTCAGATTTTCTTTAAGCATCACCAACATGTGTTCGGGCATTTCTTTGTCATACACTAAGCGAACTGGCTCTGCGGTCAGACGTTTTTTGAGGCCCTTAGTCATTTTTTCGAGCTGAGTTTGCTCTAGCTCGTCGGTGATATCAAAATCGGCATCGCGGGTTAACTTCATCGAATACACTTCGATAGCATCGTACTCGAAGAAGGGGCCAAAGAGTTCATCTACGCAGTGGCGAATAATGTTATCTAATAAAATCAGATATTTTTTCGCTTTACTCTTTTCAGCGGGGAGTTCGATAAACCGCGGTACGTTTTTGGTTGGCACTTCGACTAAGGCGTATTGGCGGCGAGCCTTAGTGAACAAACACACACATAAATAGGTGGCGTCGTCGTTGATTTGTTTGATCAAATCGCGATTGTTATTGACGATAAGCGGGGCGATATGGCGTTTAAATTGATCACGAAAATGCTTTTTCAGCCAGTCGCTGTGGAACTCGCTTAATTGTTTCTCATTGATTAACAAAATATTACGACGTACTAGCTCGCGCATTAAATCCGTGTATATGCCGTCGAACCTTTCTTGCAATGCCATCACTTTCGATTGGATCTTGGCCATTAAATGGCGACTGTTGCTGCGACCTTCCTGCAGGGATGACAGTAGAATCGAGCGCCTGACCGCAGCCACACGCACTCTAAAAAACTCATCCATGTTATTGGAAAATATCCCTAAAAAGCGCACTCGCTCCACTAAGGGAACATTGGGATCGCAGGCTTCTTGCAATACCCGCTCATTAAAAGACAACCAAGAGAGTTCTTTATCAATCGAAAGTTTATCGGTATTCGGGGACACTGCACAGCTCCTTTAAGCAAGCGTCATGGCGCAATATACAATAGCATTCATCCGCCTTTGTGCAATCAGATTTACTGCCGACAAGTGAAGGAATTTCAATGATAAATACTGCGTACACGCCAAAATCAGTCTGGGATTTATCTGGGATAAAGATACGAGGGAAATATGTCAGCTTGATGACGAGTGTGACAGAAATATGACCTTAAGATGATCATCTTGGATTGGACTGAAATGCTGCCCGTGCAACTGCGCTTTACCCATTGAGCCCGCTACACGCGCCGCCAGTTTGCGGGCAAAGCCTGCAGTGTTAACTCCTTGGGCATTATCGCAAACTATGTTATCTTGCTCGGCTTTTTTATCGCGGGAGTAAAAGGTATGTTTGTTGGATTTGATTATGGTAGTGCTAACTGCGCCGTAGGGATCATGCAGGGTGATGATGTGCAGTTATTGGCGTTATCAGAGCAATCAGCTTATTTACCTTCGACCTTATATGCGATGGACAGGGAACTGATCGCCGAGGCGGTTTATCGTGGTCTCCCTATTGAATTAAAAGCCGATTACGCCAAAAAGCGCGCCGCACAATTGAGCCGTGCCCGTATGGTGCGCCATGAGTTAGATCTCGATGCTGACGTTCAGGCCGTGTTTGTCGGTGAGCAAGCGGTAAGCGCGTATTTAGAGATGCCGGAGGAGGGATTCTATGTCCGTTCGCCAAAATCCTTTTTAGGCGCGACGGGACTTAGACCCGAGCAAGTGGCCCTGTTTGAAGACATAGTTACCCTGATGATGCAGCACATTAAAGTACGCGCCGAATCTGTATTAGTGGAAAAGCAGCTTGCCAAACAAGGCGCTGCGGCAACGATTACCCATGCGATTATTGGTCGCCCGGTGAACTTTCAAGGCATAGGCGGTGAAGAGAGTAACCGTCAGGCCGAATCCATTTTGACCTTAGCGGCAAAACGTGCGGGTTTCGTCGACGTTGATTTTCTGTTTGAGCCGTTAGCGGCTGGGATGGATTATGAAGCGAGCTTGACCGACAACAAAACCGTGCTGGTTGTCGACGTGGGCGGCGGTACAACGGACTGCTCTGTGGTAAAAATGGGACCCGCCCATCAACAAAAAGCGGATCGCAGTGAAGATTTCCTCGGCCATAGTGGTCAGCGTATCGGCGGTAACGATCTTGATATCGCCCTTGCAATGAATGCCTTTATGCCGCACTTTGGTTTAGGCTCTTTAATGACCAATGGCAAACCTATGCCCAGTAAAGCCTTTTGGAATGCGGTGGCGGTAAATGATATTAGCGCCCAGCGTGAATTCAGTACCTTAAGCAGCCGTAAACTGATTGATGAATTGGTGAAAGAAGCCGAGCAGCCACAGTTACTCAACCGACTGTTAAAAGTGCAACAACAGCAGCTAAGCTATCAGTTGGTCCGTCAAGCCGAACGCGCCAAAATTGCCCTGTCAGATACCGATAATACTGATGTTAATCTGGATTTTATCGAAGCGGCGCTGCACGCGGGTGTGAGTCGTAATGTGTTTGAGAATGCTATCGAGCCTTCACTGACAAAAGTAGAAGCCCTGATGCACCAAGCGCTTGCGCAAGCGGCAAAAACCTTAGCGGCTGATGGTTTAGCTCAAGACTCTGTGAATAACGAGAATGTATCTACCGACAATGCTGCAGAATGCAAACCCGATGTGATTTACGTCACAGGTGGTACGGCGCGAAGCCCTGCTATCTACGCGAAAATCGCCGGTATTTATCCCGATATTCCGGTCGTGGTCGGCGATCACTTTGGCTCTGTGACTGCAGGGCTAACTCGCTGGGCACAAAAGCTATTTGCTAAGCACTAACATATAAGCATTAACATAAAATCACTAACATATAAGCACTTATATAAGCACTAATGTAAAAGGATGTAGGAATGAAAACTCTGTTGAAGTGTGCGTTTGCCGCCACTGTGGGCTTTTTGCTCGCGGGTTGTGGTGACGATGTAGGTAAGGTGAGCTTAGGGCTTTTTACCACTAAAGATGTGATTATCGATGCTAAGCACGATCCTAAAATTCCTGGGGTGACTTGCCATATTAGTCGTATCGAAGCCAATTTAGATTTTGCCGATCCATCGGATATGGGCATAAGTTGCCGTCAAACTGGGCCAATTAACGCGGCCGATTTGGCTAATATCGACATGGGTAAACACGGCGAAGTGATTTTCACCGAATCCCTGAGTATTTTGTTCAAGTCATTAAAAGTGCGCCGAATTTATGATGCACAGAACCAGACTCTGCTGTATTTGTCCTATTCGACGAAAGAGACCAACGGCAGCCATAAACATGCCTTGTCGACAGTGCCGCTTTATGGCTCAGCCGCTTGGGTTGACCCTGCGTTGAGTGCTGTAGCGAAAGCGAATTAATCGCCGAACAGTTTATAGCTTTGCAGTGCTTTGCTGTAAGCATGAATATTTGAAATAAGTTGAATTTGCAGTCAGTGTTGATAACAAAAAGGGGCGGAATGTTTATTCTGCCCCTTTTTGTTTTTATAGGCTGCTAGCATTTAGCCGCTAATGACATAACGCAATAAATATTGCCCTCTAACGACCTCGCTTAAATCCTATCACGATCATTATCGCTACTTAGCTTTGGCCGCTAGTACTGCGTTAAAGCGTTCAAACCCTGCACTGAGATCGGCAATTAAATCCGCGGGATCTTCTAAACCAATATGCAAACGAATTAACGGTTTGCTCGCATCCCACTTAGTCGCGGAGCGGATTTTTTCAATGCCGAAAATACCGAGGATTAAACTCTCGTAGCCGCCCCAAGAAAAGCCCATCTTAAAGTGACTCATATTCTCAACCAGTGCGGTGACCGCATCGGCATCGCCTTGTTTCAATACAAAGGAGAACAAGCCGTTGGAGGCGCTAAAGTCGCGTTTAAAGAACTCGTGGCCGGGGCAGGTATCAAATGCCGGGTGACGCAGATGATCGACTTCTGGTCGGGTTTTCAACCAGTTGGCAACTTGCAGGGCATTTTTTTCATGCTGTGCCATACGCACGCCTAAGGTGCGCAGGCCACGGGCGGCAAGGTACACATCATCAGGGGAGGTGGTTTGTCCCATCAAGTAACTGTGTTCACGTAATTGTGGCCAGTATTTTTCGTTGGCCGTAGCCGTCCCTATCATCACATCCGAGTGACCGACGATGTATTTGGTCGCCGCTTGAATCGAAATATCCACACCCATTTCAAAGGGTTTGCTATTGATGGGTGAAGCCCAAGTGTTGTCCAGCATAGTAATCAGCCCATGTTCGTGGGCGATGCGGCACAAGGTCGGCACATCTTGCACTTCCATGGTGATGGAGCCTGGTGACTCTAAAAACAACACTTTAGTATTGGGGCGAATAAGGTCGCGAATACCCGCGCCAATCAGCGGATTGTAATAAGTGGTTTCGATACCAAAACCGCCGAGAATATGGGTGCACAGATCCCGCGTTGGCTCATACACGCTATCGACCATCAATAGGTGATCGCCCGCTTTTAAAAATGACAATAACGCCGCACTGATCGCCGCCGCGCCAGAAGGGTACAGCGCCGTACCTACGCCGCCTTCTAATTCGGCAATTGCCGCTTGAAACGAAAAATGAGTCGGGGTGCCGCGGCGGCCATAAAACATCTCGCCGTTGGTTTTATTTTTCGCGGCGTGGCGCATTTCATCCATGGTTTCGAAGACGATAGTCGAAGCGCGAAAGACGGGCGGATTGATCACGCCTTTGGTCCATTTTTTGTCTCGACCTAAGCTGACGATTTGGGTGGCTTGATGATGTTTATCTGTCATTGGAGCATTACCTTGGCATTTAGGTTGAACGAATAGGTTGAACAATGTTGGAGAAGAACCATTGGAGATATCTAATCTATTGTTATGGCGGTCATCTTAGCATCTGCGCGCCGAAATAACAGACGGCGCTATGATGAGTTTGAGTCATGTTATTGGCGCCTGTCTGTTCGGTCGTTAGATTATGATGCCGAGCCTCAAAGGCAACGTGACTCATAATTTAAAGGCTGTGTGACTTTAGCTCAAAGGCTGCGTGATTCTTAGCTTAATGGCAAGGTTACTAGGATATCGACGCCATTATGCTCGCTGCGATTGCGGGCGAGGATTTGTCCTTGGTGAAACTCGGCGACCAATCGTGCGATATACAAACCCAATCCAAGATGGGGTTTGTCTTGGACTTGATTTATCCGTACCGACACCATGGAATCGAAAATCTGCTCCGACATATCAACAGGTAATTCTGGTCCTAAGTTACTGATAAGTAATGTCGCTTGCTTACCCACTTGGGTGAGCGTGACTTCGATAGCGCTGTCTTTATCACAAAACTCAATGGCGTTGGCGATAAGCTTGTCCATCAACTGGGCGATATATTCCGGTACACCTTGCATCATCAGTGGCTGCTCGGGCACTTTTACGCTAAAGCCTTGTTCTGGATAGGTAATTTGGTAACCTTGCATACAGCCACTGACCACTTGGGAGAGTGGGAACTTAGTGATGTCGGCCTGGGTTAAACTCTGCTCTAAGCGCGTTGCCTCGCTCATGTTATTTAAAATCATACTTAAGCGGCTGACGCCTTCTTGGGCGCGGTCGACATATTTTTGCGTGTCTTTATCTAAGGTTTGCAGGTTTAAATGCTCAAGTGATGAACGCACAACCGCCACGGGCGTGCGTAGCTCATGGGACAGGCGCGACGACATGTTTTCCAGATAATGGGTGTACTGACCAAGCCGTCCGACAATGCTGGAAAAACTGCGGGACAGATCGCCAATTTCATCCCGTGCTTTAGACGGTTTGAGGTGATTACGTACGCGGCCTTGGCTATCAATGGCATTTTCGGCCTCATCGCGCAGTTTACGGATACGGTTAGAAATACTCGAGGCGAAAAAGAACAGCGCCAAGGTGCCCATGCTCATAATGGTCAAAATCACGTTAAAGAGTTTTTCCAGCGCGCGGTTACGCAGGGTACGAATTCCGTGGGTGGTTTCTTCGGCGACAACGGCGCCCATGACATTGTTATCAATCCAAATAGGGCTGGCGGCAGCGAGCACCACAGCTTTGTTGTCTGGGGTTAAGCGCCAAGTTGAGCTTTGCTGACCCGCAAGGGCTTTTTGGATATGACTGCCATCAAGCTCGGTGGAGTCTTGTAAGGAGTCTATAAAGTCTTTGGGCGGCTTAGTGAGAATTTTATAGTACAGCGGATGCAAGTAATCGCGCTTGAAGGTTTCCCACAGCGTGGTGCTCTTTTCATCTTCTAAGGTGCGGGTCCATACACTGTCATTGGCACGAATATCGCCCGATTTTGCCAGTACGCGGCCGTGCTTATCGACCACCCAAATGCGTGAGCTATAGTGGCTCATACCTTTGATAATGTTTTCAATTTCTGGCGATGGCACCAACACAGTGCCGAGATTATCGACCGTATCTAAGGCCGAGGTGCCGACAACGGCTGCCACATCGCGGTTTTTGCTGTCGTTAACATCGGAGATGGCAAAACCGAGTTTGCTGCCGACCATGTCTAAGGGAATACGCAGCTCGACATTGTAGCCCACATCTGTGGTCGCCCATTGTCCTTGGATGCGCACTTCAGGTTTGACGGGCACAGTTTGCTTAGGATTGGCAGGTAACTCGAAGGCGCTGATCCAACCGGGTTGCGTGGTGGCAACGATATAGCGTTTAAATTTATTGTCGGGCGCGAGTGTCGCAATCGAGAGATGATCGTTTCTATCGACACTTAACGCATTTTTGCCACGCAGCACCACAGTTGGGTCGGTCACTTGAAAGAAGGCATACAGATAACCATCGTACTGGCCGACCATGTGGGTAAAGCTTAAGGTCAGCGGCGCGTTGGGATCTGCGCGCATGAGTTGATGCGCCTCACCGTACTGGATAAATCTGTGCTGATATTCTTCCCATTCGTTGAGTTTACCGTCGAGCAGAATCGCCCCATTGAGTTGATAGGCGTACAGATCGCGACTCTTTTCCACTTGCTTTAAAAAGCTCGCTTGTCCATCGAACAATTTCGGCCGTTCGTGCAGCGCGGTGGCCAGTGCCTGAGTCGTGCCTTCTAAGGTGCGTTCTTGACCGTGGCGAAGATACTTTTCCATCTCCCACACATATTGATACCCCAGCCAAGGTAGGCAGAGCAAAAACAGGCTAAGGCCGATGACTTTAGTGCGTAGACCAAAGGGGAAACGTGTCATAAGTTAGGGATCAGCCTCAATGGGATCAAAAGTGTATTGGCTCAAGGTTACGTGCATCAAGGTATCGCGAGAGTTCAGGCTAAGCTGTCCCAGCGATAACCCATGCCATAAACCGTATCGATACAATCAAACTCAGGCGCGGTGGCGATGAATTTCTTGCGAATGCGTTTCACATGGGAAGTGATTGTGCTGTCATCGACAAAAATCTTCGCCTCTTGCATTAATTCATGGCGACTGCGCACATGGCCCGGGTGTTTGGCTAACGCGTGCACCATCCAAAATTCGGTGACGGTAAGCTCAATCGGCAACTGGTTCCAATAGACTTGCATGCGATTGGCATCAATCGTCAGTGGGCCACGTTCGAGCAGGTTTTCCTGCGCCGTTTGGCTGGCCGCAAGCTCGGAGCGGCGAAACAAGGCCGCTAAGCGCGCAGTTAAATGGGGGAAACTCACTTCTTTACTCAAGTAATCATCGGCGCCTAAACGCAGGCCACAAACAGTATCAAAGTCACTGTCACGGGCGGTCAAAAAGATGATCGGCAGCGTGCTCGACATAGCGCGTAAAGACTGACACAGCATAAAGCCGCCGTCGATTTCATTGCCTAAGCCGATGTCGATAATGGCTAAATCCGGTAAACGAGTATTGAAGGCTAACATGGCCGATGGTCTGTCGGCATAGGTTTGCACGCTGTAACCGTGTTGTTGCAGCACGTCCTTGTAATTCTCGCGAATGGCCGCTTCATCTTCCACTATGGCGATACGCTTCATAGAGCCATATTCCTATTGACTTGGGGGAGTAAGTTTTCGTGACTATACAGGATTTTACTCGAGATAAAAGGCCACAAATGCAATTGCCATTTTGTTGCCACAATTGATAGTTGCATTGCCATTTTCCATCCCTGCTCATGCCATTCCACTTGTGTTTAATAGCCGCATTCAGTTTTGCACCCGTTTTGACCTCATGGGGTTTTGAACTTGTTGTTCAGGTTCGAGTGCAAGCTCAGCTAATAATCAAAAAGGAATGAGATGATGAAAAAGACACTAATTAATCTGTTGGTTTTGAGTTTATTAAGCGCGCCAGTCGCCAGTGTGTCGGCGCGGGTTTCACTGCAAAACCAAGCTCAAGGACAGGAGCGCAGCTTAGATAATGATGTCGATGCCAGCGGTATGGCGATGGATGGCGAATACGCCAATGAGGACGAACAGCCAGAAGCCTTAATTGGCCTCGATGGTGGTGCATTAGTGGGCGCGTTAGTCGGTGGCCCAGTGGGGGCCATTATTGGTGCATTCACTGGCACCTTGATTGGTAAGTCGGTTAGCGACACAGACACGCTGCACGTTCAGCAAAGACAGATCAACCTGCAAGAGTCGCAATTATCCGAGTTGAGTGTCAAGCAACAAACTGCCGAAAAACGCGCTAGCGAGTATGCCAAGGCGCAGCAAGAGCTTGATGAATTGCTATCTGCGCAACGTCAATTGCTCAGTGAACTCGCCCTAGGGCTAAACGTGCAGTTTCGCACCGGTTCCTCTGAGGTCGAATCGCATTTTTTGCCCCAATTAGATGATGTGGCCGAGGTGATGAATCTGTCGCCTGAGCTTAATTTGGAATTGAAAGGCTATGCCGATCGCCGGGGTGATGTGAGCTACAACCAAGCCCTTTCTGAGCAACGTTTACTGGAAGTCCGTGGCTACCTGATTAAGCAGGGCGTCGCAGCTGAACGCATGACAACACAAGCCTTTGGCGCTTTATCGCCACTGCAAGCGGAGCAGGACAGGGAATCTGATGTGTTCGATCGCCGTGTGACCTTGACCTTACAGCCTCATTCAACCTTGACGGCAACGCGCACGACGCAATAGCGGTCGATGTTAGTCGTCCATTCTAAGCCGTCAATTTAGAACATTTATTTTAACGGCTGCGAACGTCAGTCCATATTGGTTAATAGAAAGAAGGAAGCCTTTGTGATGATCACAGGGAAAAGGGTAAAAGAAATCAGCGAAAGCTTAGCGATATTAATGATCAGTGCCGCCGTATGTTGGGGCTTGCCCTTTGTGGCATTAGCCTCACCCAATAGCACGGGCACATTGTCTGAACCGCAGAATATTGCTTCGGCGCTGGTCGACGAAAATACTGCTCAAAGTACGGCAGAATCACAGGTCATTAATTACGATGACATTACTCAGGGGTTGTTGCTTTATCGTCAGCCGAGCGGCGCTTGGGTGCCATCTTTGCCACTCGATACACAAGTGTCGATGCAAGTCTCTGGCTTAAGTAATCGCGTTAGCGTGAAGCAGGTTTTTCGCAATAACACTGAGTTTGTGTTGAATGGGCAATATCTGTTCCCGCTGCCCAATGAGGCCGCGGTGGATTCGCTGCGATTACATATCGGCCAAAGGGTCATCGAAGGGCAAATTCATCCTAAGGCCGAGGCTAAGCAGATTTTTGAGCAAGCCAAAGCGGAAGGCAAACGCGCCAGCTTAGTGAGCCAAGAGCGGCCAAATATGTTCACGACCGAAGTGGCCAACCTAGCACCGCAGGAAGAGTTGATTGTCGAAATCAGCTATCAGGAGAGTATAAAATATGAAGATGGCTTATTTAGCCTACGTTTTCCGCTGGTGGTCGCGCCTCGGTATATCCCAGGCCTAACCTCTGACGTAAGTGCTAGCGATTCAAATGAGCCTATGGCACGCCAATCGAGCCGAGTGACCAGCTCGCAGGTGTTTGATGCTGACCGGATTGTGGCGCCTGTGCGGGACGGCGCCAGTGGACGCGATCCTGTGCTCAAGGCTGACATTCAAGTCTTGCTGGCAAAGGGGGTTGATAAGGCGTCAATTGAGAGCCCTTACCATGACATCAAACTCAAGCAAACCAATAGCGGCGCTGTTGATGTGTTGTTGGCGCAACGTGTGCCTGCCAATCGCGACTTCGTATTGCAATGGCGCGTACAGCAGGGTACGAGTCCAATGGCTTGGGTGTTTAATCAACAGGATAAGACCCATAAACCCGATGGCGATAATTTGTCTCAGGACACGCTTGAAACCAGCAAAGCTAACGGCATGAATGAAGATAATTACAGTCTCGTCATGGTGTTGCCTCCTAAGGTCGAAAAGAGCACCCAGCCGAGTTTACCCCGTGAATTAATTCTGGTGATTGATACTTCGGGCTCTATGGCGGGGGATTCTATCGTTCAAGCCAAAAATGCACTGCTTTATGCATTAAAAGGACTCAAGCCCGAGGACAGTTTTAACATTATAGAATTTAATTCCAGTCTGTCTCTGTTTTCAGCGACATCATTACCGGCGACTTCGTCTAATTTGTCCCGCGCCCGTCAATTTGTGAGCCGTTTACAAGCCGATGGTGGCACTGAAATGGCACTGGCACTGGACGCTGCCTTGCCCAAATCCTTGGGCAGTGTCTCGCCCGATGCCGTGCAGCCTTTGCGCCAAGTGATCTTTATGACCGACGGCTCTGTGGGCAATGAGCAAGCTTTGTTCGATTTGATCCGCTACCAAATCGGTGAGAGCCGCTTGTTTACTGTTGGCATAGGCTCGGCGCCTAATTCTCACTTTATGCAAAGGGCGGCAGAACTGGGTCGTGGCACTTTTACTTATATTGGCAAAGTGGATGAAGTCGACGAGAAGATCAGTGCCTTGCTGAGCAAAATTCAATATCCCGTATTAACCGATATTCAAGTGCGTTTTGATGATGGCAGTGTGCCCGATTACTGGCCATCACCGATTGCCGATCTGTATCGCGGCGAGCCTGTGCTTGTGAGTCTAAAACGCAGCGCCCGTGAGCCTCAGGAATTAGTGATCTCAGGTCGCCAAGGGCATAAAAACTGGCAACAGTCGTTATCGCTTCAGGACAACTCAGCGGGACTTATCACTAATCAAGGTGCGGGTTTAGATTTGCTGTGGGCGCGTAAACAGATTGGTGCATTGGAGCTGAGTAAAAATGGTGCGAATGATGACAAGGTTAGGCAGCAAGTCACGGCCTTGTCGATGAATTATCACTTAGTCAGCGCTTATACCAGTTTAGTGGCGGTGGACTTAACCCCCATAGATTCAACCGCAATGAGCCGCGATGCTGTGGTGCGTCAGCACTTGCCCTTAGGTTGGCAGCCTTTTGGTGCCTTGCCACAAACTGCGACCTCGAACCGTTTGGATATGTTATTGGGTGCGCTGACCTTGCTGCTGGCCTTGGTACTTATGGGATCGATTCTGCGACAAAAACGTGAAGAGAAGGCGGCCATGATCGCGCTTGCCTGTCATCGATGAACCATGAATCATGAACGACGAGTAAAGCCCGATGAGCAAAGGCAGAACACAGCGATTTTTAGTGGTGGGATTATTTTTAATTGGCGCAACATTGTTAGGAAAGGGACTCTATATGCAAGCTAAAGCACACTTTGCCCAGTATTTGATTGAACAGGCGTGGACTAAAACCTTAGCCGATGGACAATCTCATAAGCCTTGGTCATGGGCGGATACTTACCCCGTGGCAAAGCTGTCCATTTATCGTGAACAAGCGGCGGCTAATAGCGATATTGAAGCCGAGCTTAATGACAGTTTATATGTGTTGGCGGGGGCTTCAGGGCGAAATTTGGCCTTTGGTCCGAGTCTGGTATTGTCCAGTGCGCCAGCGGGGCAAAAGGGCAATACTGTGATTGCCGGACACAGGGACACACATTTTGCGATCCTCAATGGCATGGCGGTGGGGCGCCGATTATCGCTGCAGACGCTTAAGGGAAATAACATTATTTATGAAGTAGTTGCGACTCAGGTGGTGCATGAAACTGAAACGCAGTTTATGGCGCCATCCGCTGATAATCGCTTAACCTTAATCACTTGTTATCCGTTTGATGCGCTTCAAGGTGGCGCCGAACTGCGCTTTGTGGTGCAGGCGATACCGGTTGAGGATGAGTCAATGGATACGGCTAGTGCCGATGTTTCAGCTTCAATAGGGAATGGGATACAAGGGAAGGTTGCTTCTGGAACGCGCAGCTTTACTCATTAGGTCGCACGTTAATTTAAGCCTTAGCGCAATCTTCAACCAAAGCGTTAAGGCTGCTTTGAGCTAACAATGTCAACATTAATAATGTTGATTAAATCATGCTGACCAAATAGTGCTTATCAGTAACCGCCAAATGACTGTCTTTTAATCATCCTAGCCTGAAGCCGAATCATCGGCTTCAGGCTAATTCATTACGTTCCAGTTAGCATAATCAAGCCATCACAATCAGTTGCTGATCGGCAACACGCGATTTCGACCTAAACGTTTCGCGTCATAGAGTAATTTATCTGCCGCTTCAATCAACTGCATGCCCGTTTGTTTTTCTTGCCATTGGGCAACCCCAAATGAGGCACTGATATTATTGATGCGCTCGTCTTTACGTCTGTCTTTCAAACTGAGCTTTTCGAGCCCACGGCGCATGGCTTCTGCCAGTTGCCTTGCGATGCGTAACTGACTTTTAGGCACAATAATCACAAATTCTTCACCGCCAAAACGATACAGTTTCGCGCCATCGCGGCAGGACTCCTGTAGCCGTTTCGCCACGGCGCGTAACACTTGGTCGCCAAGCTGGTGGCCGTAGGTGTCGTTAAACACTTTAAAATGGTCGATATCGGCCAAGATCAAGCAGGTGCCTAAGGGCGCTTGGGCCAACATACCGGCAAAATCGCTGTCGAAGGCGCGGCGATTAAAGCAGCCAGTCAGCGCATCGTAGAGCACATCTTTTTCTGTCTGTTCTAGCTTTTTCTTTAGCGCATCGATTTCGGTTTGCGCTTTCTGCAATTGTCCGGTAAAGAACTCAGTGCTCGAGCGAATATTGTCTGACTCTTTCACTAAACTGCGCACCAGATCGAGCACTTGCTCAACACTAAAACCCTCGTATTCGATGCGGTTGAGCTTTTCAAAATTACTCTCGATGCGCGACTGGAATTCATTGGCATCCAGATTGGTATCTTTGAGCGATTGGGACAGCTCAGTCACCATAGCATCCAGATTCTGGCGCATTTCGCGGACATCGAGTTCAACGGGATCGGCAACATACTGGCGATATAAGAGTTCGCTACTCACAGGAGGACAGGTATTGTACTGGGCGATAACGGTATCGAGTCGTTGATTTAATTCGGGATTCTGTTCACCAACATAAGTGTACCAAAGCGCATAGTTAACCGGGGTGGTCGGAATTTTATGTTTGAGCATCAGAGGCACTGCTTTTTTGAGATTCAGTGCAGCGGCTTGTAATAACTCTAGCGACATATTGTTACCTTACTTAATGAAAATGCACGGATATTTTAAGATTTTCGCTATTTTATTCTGTTGTTATCTGTTCAAGGCTAACCACAAGTACCTCGGCTCGATGAAGGCATGAACACCGTTTGTGCTTGGGCAGCAGCGACTCCGTTTGCGCTAAGACTTCCATCATAAACTAAAGATGATATGGTAAAGTCTATCCTTAAAATCAAATAATGATAATAACTTGGGAGAAAGTTGTGAAAAATATCATCTTAGCCACAAGTCTGATGGCCACTATCTCATTACCCGTCTTAGCTGAAACCACATTTGTGCAAAGCCTCGATCTCGCGCAATACCGAACCGATGTTAAAACCTTAGCCAGTGATGCCTTCGGTGGACGTGCGCCTTTGTCTGAAGGTGAGACCTTAACTTTAGACTATTTAGTGAAAGCATTTAAAGATATGGGTCTCAAACCCGGATTTGGCGACAGTTATCTGCAGGCCGTGCCTTTGGCGCAAATTAGCGCAGATCAAAATATGCAGCTTGATATCGGCGGACTTAAATTTGCCAATGGCAGTGAATTTACCGCGAGAACCCAAAGAATCGCCGAAACCGTGAGCCTGAATAAAAGCGATGTGGTGTTTGTCGGCTACGGGATCAACGCGCCCGAATATGGCTGGAATGATTACCAAGGGTTAGATGTAAAAGGCAAAACCGTTATCGTGCTTGTGAATGATCCCGGCTTTGCGACTCAAGACCCTGCGGTATTTAAAGGCAATGCCATGACCTATTACGGTCGCTGGACTTATAAGTATGAGGAAGCCGCGCGTCAAGGCGCTGAGGCTGTGTTTATTGTCCATGAAACCGCGCCTGCCGCCTATGGCTGGGGTGTGGTGCAAAACTCCAACACGGGCACTAAGTTTACTCTGGTCGATGCCAATAATAACCAAGGCCAAGTTGGCATCATGGGTTGGGTACAGCACGAAACCGCGCAAAAAATCTTTACTAAAGCAGGATTGGATTTTGATACCTTAAAGCAGCAAGCAGCCAAGCCAAACTTTAAGGCTATCCCACTTAAGTTGAGCGCCCAGCTCACGTTACACAATAAAATTGAACGCGCCGAGTCCCATAACGTCGCGGCTTTACTGCCCGGCAAAATGCGCCCCGACGAAGTAGTAATGATGCATGCCCATTGGGATCATCTTGGCACTGTGATTGAAGACGGTAAGTCAGAGATTTTGAACGGAGCGGTCGATAATGCCAGCGGTGTGGCGGGGGTTTTAGCCTTGGCGCGTTACTTCAAACAGCAAGCCAAGACGGCGCCACTGGATCGCTCGGTGCTCTTCAGTGCCTTTACGGCGGAAGAAACCGGTCTGATCGGTGCACAGCATTTTGCTCAGCATCCGAGTGTGCCAACGAAAAACATCGTCGCCTTTTTAAATATCGATGGCATGAATGTGAATAAGGGCGTGGATTACATTTTGCGTTATGGTGAAGGCGTATCTGAGTTGGAGCAATACTTAGATAACGCCGCGAAGGCCCAAGAGCGTTCAGTTAAAGCCGATCCAAGACCGCAGAATGGGTTGATGTTTAGATCGGACCACTTTGCGCTGGCACAACAAGGTGTACCTGGATTGCTATTTATGAGCCTTGGGGATACCGATCCTGATTATATCGCCCATAAATATCACAAGCCTGCCGATGATTATGATCCAAGCTGGAATTTAGGTGGTGTAAGCCAAGATCTAGATCTCATCGCCAGTATGATTACCACCTTAGCCAATAGTACCGATTGGCCCCATTGGCTTGAGTCATCTGACTTTAAAGCCAAGCGCGAGCAAGATGGGCGTAAATAGTGTTAATCAGTTGAATTATGAGGGCGCCAGTAGGTGCCCTTATTTTTGGACACTGATTTTAGCTGGGGATTGAGCGATAGTTTTAGCGAGGCGCAGCGATTTAATACAATAAAGTCTTAATAGAATGTGTTTGAATTAAAAAGAATAACTGATGGAAAGCATAGGGCCGATAAAGCTGTAATAGATATTGTAATCGGCGATTTGAGTGTCTTTATTCGGCGAGTTTTGGGCGATATCCACATCAACTTTGTAGTAGTTATAGGCCACGCTCATACGCCAGTTTTGAGTGATTTGTGCATCAACACCGACTTTAATATCAACAAGCTCGCCTTTTACATCATTGAGTGTGATGTAGAAATACTGTGCATGGCTGGTGACTTGCCAACCTGGAACAAATTCATACTGACCATAAATGCCAAAGTCCGGCAGTGGTGCAGTGACATTTTCATCAACAATGCGCGGGATCGCTTGGCTACCACAGACGTTATTGAGTAATTCTGACGAAGCGCAAACCCCAATCATACCTTCAAAACCTGTCTTGATAAACATAGTGTGTAAACCAAATGACAGACCCACATCATAGTTACTGCCTTGAAAGACATCATAACCATAGCCTAAGCGCAGCACATCGATGTTTAAGGTTGAACTGAGCTTACCGCCCGCTTTGATATCGTAAATGGTGTCGTTGATTTCGAGCTGGAAGGGTTTGGCTAGGGCTTGGGTATCGGCGCTGCGGTGGAGTTGTTTCCAGTCGAGGTAGATATTGTGCCGCTCGTTGAAGTGATAATTTAACTCGATAAAAGGCAGGAATTCGTTTTCAGCGAGTTTGAGATCAGATTCATAATCTAAGGTGAAGTTATTACCCGAAACTGGGTTAGTGACTTCCATATTGGTGTCTGATTGCGAGTAGAAGCCGCCTAATTGAATAGTAAAGTCATCGGCTTGCACTTGAGTGCTGACGAGTGACGCTATGATGAGGGGTAACAGGCGAATCGACATGTTAAGGAGTAACTCCAGCATTATTCTTATTATGTTTAGCGATAAGGTCAGACTTTAGTGCCATAAAAAATCAACATTTGGAGTTTAACAGCAAATTTCGCGATGTGAATAAAATGTTTTAAAAAATGCGAAAATTTGTGATTTAAAACAAAAGTAGGACTTATTTTAGCGGCATTGAATGAAATTTGAGCGAAACATCACATCAATTGTGGATTGAAGGCTAACGCAAACGGTAAGGGAGGGGCTAGTGCTACCTAGAAATGGCTTCAGTATTGCAGCTTTGCTTGTGGCGCGAGATGCCAATGGATGTGAAACATGATAAATGGGGGATAGTAATCAATTTAAGAATATCTAGCGGCGTGATACCGCTAGATATTAAGTTGTCCCTCGTCCGCTATTTAGGCTCGATGACGGGCGCTACAGACGTTTCTACATTGTCAGTAATAACCATTTTGGGGCTACTAGGCTCATCTTTATTAAACATGCCTAAACGGATGCGAATAAAGTGTAAAATTTGCGCGGCAATATCCACATTCAAACAGGATTCTAAGCCTTCAAATCCCGGGGATGAGTTTGCTTCGCAAATTTTGTAATGGCCGTTATCAAACAATAAATCGATACCCGCAACATCGAGATCGAGAATATTGGCTGTTTGCGTGGCAAGCCATTCAATTTCAGGAGTGATTTGAAATGGACGCGCTGAGCCGCCGGCACTGACATTGGCTTTAAAGCTGTCTTCTTGACCACGCCTTTCGTAGCAACCTGCAACACGACCACCGATGGTAAATACCCGAAGATCGCGCCCATGGCTGTTAGCGATAAACTCTTGCAGAATGATGTTAGCGTTTTTGTTGGTCGCTTCAATCAACTGCATTAGATCGTCAAATTCACGTGCCTTGTGGGATAAAAACACACCGCTGCCCTGTGAGCCAGAAAGCGTTTTAATCACCACAGGAAAGCCGAGATGGCGCTCTACGAGGGCTATATCGACGGGGAACTTAACCAACATGGTTTTAGGCGTAGGCAAATTTTTCTCTGCCAACAATTGCTGGGAGAATAATTTGTCTTTAACGATTTCAATGGCTTTAGAAGGATTGAGGCAATACACCCCTAATCTTTCTAAGTGGCGAATAATGGCTAAGGCAAAGTAAGTTGTGCCTGATCCCATTCGCGGAATAATAAAATCGGGCAGCTCGACGGCTTGCCCATTCAATAAAATACTCTTGTTATCTTCTCTGGTGACAGTCAGATCAAATTCATCAGGTGCGTAAACTTGCAACTGTATGTTGTCGGCTTTTGCTGCCGCCAGTAGACGCTCAATTTCATACCATTCAGGTTTTAGCTGAGTCGCGGTTTCTTTATATAAAATCCAACCACGCATTTAGTAGCAAACCTTAATTTTCATTCTTTATCCTCGGGTTCAGGTTCATCCTGAACATCATCTTCAATATCAAATACAGCCTCGGCCTCAACTTCTATCTCGGGCTTGGTTGCAGGCAAATGCACTGTACCAACCACGGCATAAAAGGGTTTCCCCATGGCGAGCCTGCGATACTTTACCCAGATCTGCTCTAACAAGCTACTGGGCGCGATATTTCCTTTGGCGACTTCCACAAATTGGGCTTCATCGGAGGTGCAGGGCAAGGTTTTACCTTCGGCTAAATTCTTCATTGCATGACCATGCAATTCAAGCAGTTCAGCTTCCTTATTAGTAAAATCGCCGCTTCGTTTGAAGCCTTTGGGGAAATTCGCGTCGTCGTAGAAACGTTTTTGCGAGACAAAACTGGCAGCAGCTGAGCCGTTAAACGTCTCAGAACCCTTGTTAGCGTTTGAAAAAGACTGTTCAGACATGGCAGATACCCTCTAGTTTTTGATATACAAAGATTTGCAACTGGAGTATTGGCTAGTATTATTGATTTATAAATCAAAAAAATTTGCCTATGTTGGTCAAGAATTTTTATGGATACCGATTTACTGAAAACCTTTCTTGAAGTCTCCCGTACTCGCCATTTCGGTAAAGCGGCCGAGAATCTGTATCTCACGCGCAGTGCTGTTAGTTTTCGAGTCAAGCAGCTTGAGAGCATTTTAGGCGTCGCGCTGTTTGAGCGGCAGCGGAATAACATTCAGCCCACACCTGCAGGCGAGCGCATGCTTGGCCATGCCGAAGCAGTATTAACGGCGTGGGAGCGGGCTAAACAAGATGTTTCCCTGAGTCAGTTACAGTCGACTCAGCTTGCTATTGGTGCAGGGCCGAATATTTGGGATGCCTATTTGCAAGGTTATTTACAGGGATTGCACGTGGGTTTGCCCGGCGTGGCGCTGCGCACCGAAGTGCTGCCTGCCAATGCGATGACGCGCCAATTAATGGACCGCACCCTAGATATCGCGATTTCATTCGATCCGCCAAAGCTTGATCAATTTGAATTAGTGCAGCTGGGGCAAATTAATTTGTTGTTGGTTTCGAGCCTAAAAGGTCAAACGCTGAATGCCGTGGTGCCGGGGCAATATGTGAAAGTAGATTGGGGGACGGCGTTTAATATTGTGCATGCGCAGGAATATGCGTCGCTGCCTGTGCCGACACTGCACACGAGCTCTGCGCGTATCGCCTTGGATTTCATCCTAAATAATGGTGGTTGTGCTTTCTTACCTGAGCATTTGGTACAGCATGCATTGCGCTGCGGCGAATTGCATCACGTTAGTGGCGCCAGCGCTATTTCACGAAATGTGTATGTTGCCTATTGGGCAGAAAATGATCGTTTAGCCCAGATCAAACAAGCCATCGACTTTTTAAGGGACGATGGCTCAGTGTTTGCTCATACGACTATCTAAAACGTCGGTGTTAAAACACCAGTGGCGCGAGTACAACCAGCCAAGTTAATCCACACAGTGCAAGACTCATAAATACGGCGGCCGAGGCGATGTCCTTGGCTTGGCCACTTAGTGGGTGAATTTCACTGCCAACACGATCGACCACAGCTTCAATCGCCGAGTTTAAAAGCTCAACAATCAACACGATAAACAGTGTAAAAATCAGCAACAAACGTTCAATCGTGCTGATATCAACCCATAAAGCCACGGGTAACATGACGATAGCCAACATTAATTCCTGTCTAAAAGCGGCTTCGTGGACCCAAGCGGCCTTTAAGCCCTTCATCGAAAATCCTGTCGCTCTGAAAATGCGTTTAATACCGTGATTGTTGGCTGGTTTCATAGTGTTTCCAATAGACATTAGCGACAACGCGCTGAGGTGTTGCTCATTCAAACAGGCTTGATAAAACCAACTGTTGTGGATTTTAACATTTGACTGAGTCAATAAATTTGGCCGCAGTATAGCCCGAGATGAAAAGCGCATAAACAATTAACTGAGTAAAATCGTCATCAACATTCGTTGTTAACTTAGGCGCTTAGTGACTTTCGACGGTTTTTTAGTGCAACTTGAGCTATGCGTTCTAAGCTTGATGAAGGATATATTGCCAGAGTGAGCAAGGGAATGACTCATATCAGCCCGTTACAAGATTTAACATTTCATCGTTTTATCCGCTTTCGTTTTTTCAAACAACGTCTGTTCTTACTCAGTCTGCTCATTTTCTGTTGTTTCGCTCCTGTGACCTATGCAAAAACATCACCACCTTCAATACAGTTGGCAACTGAGTTTGATGCCCAGCAAGAGATTCATATTCAGGACTTTTTGATTAGCGAAAAACTCGACGGGGTGCGAGGTTACTGGAATGGTCAGGCACTATTGACCCGGCAAGGTAATCTTATTGCTGC
Organism: Shewanella scandinavica; assembly: GCF_031932065.1. Taxonomy (NCBI): domain Bacteria; kingdom Pseudomonadati; phylum Pseudomonadota; class Gammaproteobacteria; order Alteromonadales; family Shewanellaceae; genus Shewanella; species Shewanella scandinavica. The sequence goes on along the minus strand of NZ_JAUOES010000006.1, from coordinate 114,336 downwards.
TCCGACATGGTTTATCGCGAATTTCCCGAATTATCCCCTCGATGGTGAGTTATGGCTTGGGCGAGGCCAGTTTGAGGCTATGTCGAGTATAGTTCGACAAACCTCAGTCAAGGATGATGACTGGCGCAAAGTGCGATTTATGGTGTTCGATGTCCCTAAGGCGGGTGGCGACTTTCAGCATCGCTATCAATTTGCGTTGACCGAATTAAGCGATAAATCGCATTATCTTGAAGTTATAGCGCAGTTCCAAGTGGACAGTCTTGAAGCTCTGTATCAAAAACTTGATAGCTTAGTTGCTAAAGGCGCTGAAGGATTAATGCTACATCGCAGTTCCGCTATGTATGTCAGTGGCCGCAATCCTAATTTGATGAAATTAAAACCCTATTATGATGCTGAAGCGACAGTGATCGGCCATATACAAGGGAGAGGTCAATTTGCAAGGCAAATGGGTGCAATAAGAGTGCAAACCCCAGACGGCCGGATTTTCAACATAGGCACAGGTTTTAATCTCGCAGAGCGCCAACATCCTCCCGCTGTGGGTGCAATCATCACCTATAAATATCTGGGTCTTACTGTAAATGGCTTACCCAGATTTGCCAGTTTCCTGCGGGTACGAGTCGATATAGATAAGATCGACAGTCAACAATAGGGGCGTGTATGGTTAACGAAGCTTACTTTAAGCACTTGTTTTGGTAGGATTTATTTCACTTTGGTTTGACTTTGATTTGACAAGTCAGGCACAAACCACATTTAATCACTTAATCATGACGATGGATAAGCTTTGACTGTTGAAGGATTGAATGAAATGAAAGAGGCGAGAGTGCAACGCATCTTGATGGTGTGTCTAGGTAATATTTGTCGCTCACCGACGGCAGAAGCTGTGTGCCGCTTTAAGGTTGCGCAGCGTAGGCTCAATATTGAGGTGGACTCTGCGGGTACTATTGGTTATCACCAAGGGGATACGCCTGACCGCCGTGCTATGGCGGTGGGGGAAAAGCGGGGTTTTAGTTTCGATGGAATGCGGGCTCGGCAGGTTGTGGATGCAGACTTTGAACATTTTGATTTAATTTTGGCGGCGGATAATGCCAATTTAGCGGATTTGCGTAGTCGTTGTCCGCTTGAGTATCAGTACAAGTTACAGTTAATGCTCTCTTATGCGAATACGCAAGTCACGGAAGTGCCGGACCCTTACTATGGTGGCGAGCAGGGCTTTGAACTGGTGTTGGATTTATTAGAGCAGAGTTTGGATGCCTTGCTTGATAGGTTGACCTCTGGTGCGCAAAAGTAGTTGCGCGTGACAGTGTTTGTTAACACGACATCTTCGTTTATGAAAATAAAAAGCCAGCATATTCAATATGCTGGCTTAAATATTAAGCTTGATGAATTAGCTTACTAAGCTTGAATATCAACGCCATTAGCGTCTTATCTTAAATACACTCTAAGCGTTATTTTCAATGCTTGCAGAGATAGTAAGATAACTTGCCGTGATGACTAAGCGTGATGACTACGCGTAATCAGTTAGTCGTTATGGCGCTTACCAGAACGCTTCAATCTTTCTGCTGCGAGTTTGGCTTCTTTTATTGCTTCCTTCTCCGCCATGATGCGGGCGACTTCAATCTTCTCAAGCTCGGCCATCGCAGGCGTTTCTAACGAGAGGAGGCCGATTTTGCCTGAGCGGTATTCATGCAGCAATAACTCAGATGCCTTGTGCATATCGATGCGACCACCGGGACGCAGCGCACCACGTTTACGGCCTATTTCCTCGAGAAGTGCAACATCATCCTTGGGTAATTCACTTAAGTTATAGCGCTCACAAATCTCTTTTGGATAAGCGGTTAAGAAATACTTGGCGGCGAACAGGGCCACATCTTCATATTCCATCGCCGTATCTTTAATCGCTCCAGTGACGGCAAGGCGATAGCTGCTCGCTTCGTTATCCACTTTGGGCCATAAAATACCCGGGGTGTCCGACAGCACGATACCGTTACGTAAATTGATCCGTTGCTGGGTTTTGGTTACCGCAGGTTCGTTACCAGTTTTGGCGATAACACGGCCAGCTAAGGTATTGATGATGGTAGATTTCCCAACATTGGGTATCCCCATGATCATAGTGCGAATGTCTTTTTCGGTTTTATCGCGACTTGGTACTAGCTTACGGCAGAGATCAGGGATTTTTTTCACCATTGCCGCTTGCAGTGTCGTGATCGCCGTGGCTTTGACGCCTTGTTCACGCTCTAAGTATTCAATCCATTGTGCGGTGATCTCTGGATCGGCCAGATCAGATTTATTGAGCAGTTTGATACAAGGTTTGTCGCCTCGAAGCTGAGCCACCATGGGGTTTTCGCTACTGTAGGGAATACGCGCGTCCAGCACTTCGATAACAAGATCGACCTGAGGCATTGCCTCTTCAATCTCCTTGCGTGCCTTGTGCATATGCCCCGGATACCACTGAATTGCCATGATAACGCCTTGTCCTAAATAACTTAAAGAACGGCTATTCTACCTTGAAGGTGGCGAATGTCATAAAAAAAGCGCCCTAAGGCGCTTTAATAGCTTAATCCTTGACTGTCTCTTGCGATTGTTGCTTGGATTAATAGGCTGAATTAAGGCTTAGATCACCCCGAGTTCGCGCAATCTTTCCATCAGATAGCTGTCAGCGGTATAGCGATCCGATAGCACTACAGCAGGGTTTGGATGTAAAAATAACGGCAAAGAGATCCGCGACTTGGTTTTATCCGTACCTTCAGGATTGATGACGCGGTGTGACGTCGATGGGAAATAGCCGCCAGAGGCTTCCTGTAACATGTCACCGATATTGATAATAATGTTGCCAAAATCGCTGGGAACATCTAACCAAGTGCCATCTTTGGCTTTCACTTGCAATCCAGGCTCATTGGCAGCAGGTAATACTGTGATAAGGTTGATATCTTCATGTGCCGCGGCGCGAATGGCGCCCATTTCTTCACTGCCCGTCATCGGCGGGTAATGCAGAATGCGCAGCAAGGTTTTTTGGCTGTTGGCGATCATTTCTGGCAATGGCATCGAAAACTTGGCTTTTACGTCTTCTGGTGAGTATGTTTCGATCCACTCTAATAGTTCTGCAGCCAGTGCGTTGGCTTTATCGTAATAGGCGAGAATATTGGCCCGCAGTGAATCTGGGATACGGCCCCAAGGGTACACGTGGTAGTACTCTTTAATGTCTTTGACTGTGTTGCCTTTGGCGGTTTCAGAAATCGACGCAGGGAAGAAACCGTCGTGGGTTTCTTTTTTAAACATATAGTCGTTTTTGGCTTCTGAATTAAAAAAGGCTTGCCACTCGGTGTAGATGTCTTCAACTAAGCGCTTATCAATCGGATGATTAGATAAAACACCAAAGCCAGTTTCCCGAAGTGATTCAACGAATTGCTGGGCACTGTTTTCAGCGCGGTAATCAATGGTTTCTAATTTCATTTTGGTTTCTACTTGTTATATTTAGTTGTAATTTGACCCGCAGCAAGTGTAGCCGTGCGCTGGAGCGGGTGCAAATACTCAGCGAGGGTGAGTGAGAGCAACTGCTGTATTTTCCGTCACTTATGCTGTCGCTTAATGAGCAATGATTTAAACGCATAGATTAGGACTGACTTAAGTGGCAAGATTTTAGCCGTTAAACCCGTTAGTATGGGCTATTGGATTTGTTGTTATGGATTGATGTCGGCCGCATTTTGAAGCCGAGCGCAAGAAATCTTGCTTGGAGTGGGTCTTATGTTGGCTTTTTATGGATCATCTCCTTAATCAACTGAATGAAGAGTATCAAAATAGACAACGACGTGAGTCGAAAGGGCATTAATATGAACAAACTGACCGATTTTGAACGCTATGTTATCGAAGAAAAAGGCACTGAACGCCCCTTTAGTGGTGAGTATTATGATCATGATGCCAAGGGTTTGTATTTATGCAAAAAATGCCATGCGCCCTTGTACCGCTCTGAGCATAAGTTTAATGCCCATTGTGGTTGGCCAGCCTTCGATGATGAAATTGCTGGCGCTGTATCGCGCCATGTTGACGCCGATGGCCGCAGAACCGAAATTGTCTGTAGCCAGTGTGGTGGCCATTTAGGCCATGTTTTTGAAGGTGAGATGTTAACACCCAATAATATTCGTCACTGTGTTAACTCCGTTTCTATGGTTTTTAAAGGGATGGATGGTGCTGTTGAACCAGCATCGAACAGCTTTGCAACTTTTGGCGCCGGATGTTTTTGGTGCGTCGAGGCGATTTTTAAAAGCCTAAAAGGCGTGGTGAACGTGACTTCTGGCTACGCCGGAGGTGATGCCCATGATGCCGATTATAAATCGGTTTGCTCGGGCCAAACTGGCCATGCAGAGGTTGTGCATATCGAGTTTAATCCAGAGGAAATTGATTTTACGACGCTGTTGCAGGTCTTTTTTGAGAGTCATGATCCGACTACGCTCAATCGTCAAGGCAATGATAAGGGGCCACAATATCGCTCAGTGGTGTTTGCCCATAATGCTGAGCAGATTGAGCAAACCACTGCTATGTTGACTCAGTTAGCGGCGGCTAAGGTTTTTGATGCGCCAGTAGTGACCCAAGTGTCAGCATTTGAGACATTTTATCCCGCTGAAAATTATCACAATGATTACTTTGCTTTACACGGTGAGCAGCCTTATTGTCAGATGGTGGTGCGCCCTAAAGTCGAAAAAGTGAAAGCCTTGTTTGCACGATTGCAAAAAGCTTAAGCAATTAAGCGCAGGATGTTAAATATAAAAACGCCACCGATAACGGTGGCGTTTTTTATAGATTTTTTAATGTCCGCAACGGTAGTTACCGAGGTAACTATCTACTCTCGGCTAACCACTGGGCGTATTGTTTGGTGTAATAGCTGACAATCAAATCCGCTCCCGCACGCTTTAAGCCGATAAACGTTTCTTTCACCACTGCACGCTCATCCAACGCACCTGCAAGGGCGGCAAACTTGATGCCCGCATATTCGCCGCCGACTTGATAGGCGGCGAGTGGCAAGTGGGTTTCTTGTCTTAAACGGCTTAACACATCCAAGTAGGGCGTACCGGGTTTAACCATTAGGATATCGGCGCCTTCGGCTTCATCTAATGAGGCTTCTAACAGGGCTTGGCGACCGTTGGCATAATCAAGCTGATATCCTTTGCGGTTACCACTGAGTTCACAATCGACCGCCGCTCTGAAAGGACCGTAGAAGGAAGAGGCGAATTTTGCCGAGTGGGCCAGAATCGCCACATGCTCAAAACCTGCGGCATCAAGCCCTTGGCGAATGGCTTTCACTTGACCGTCCATCATGGCCGATGGCGCTAGCATGTCGGCGCCCGCTTTAGCGGCAGTGACTGATTGCTTAACTAAATTTTCGACGGTGAGATCGTTGCAGACTTCATTATTGTGCACCACGCCGCAATGGCCGTGATCTGTGTATTCACAAAAACAAATGTCGGGGATCACCATCATCTCTGGCACGGCGGCTTTAATGGTGCGCACCATGCGGGCGAGCAAGCCATTGTCATCCCACGTGTCGCTGCCTTTATCATCCTTAGTGTGCGAAATCCCAAAGGGCATTACATAACGGATCCCGAGGGCGTAAAGTTCGCGCACTTCATCCGCCAGTGCACTCTCTGGTAAACGGCTGATACCTGGTAGCGTGGAGATAGGCACTGCGTGGGTGATGTGCTCTTCAATGAACAGGGGATGGATGAGATCGCTTAACGAAACATGGGTTTCGCGCAACAGATCGCGCATCGCTTCTGAACTACGTAAGCGTCTTAGGCGACGCAATGGAGGCGTGTTTAACATGAAATATCCTTATCGAAGGCGGGTTAGTGCAATCGTACAATAGTAAAGGAATGGCAAGGAATGAATGAATTCAATCCAGACTTGTCTGCTCTGACAAGCAAAGTTGAAAAAGTTTCCCCAAGCTGGCGGTATTCCTTAATGAGTTTATCGATCATTGACTTAGATCACATAAATCCATCAAGTCCTGATTTGCTACTGGATATCATGCGGGCGCTATTTTAGCTGACTTGCTTGCTTAGCCCTTTGTTTTCGGGCATTTGATGTTATTATTTGCGCCAGTTTACTCATGGCATATTCGCACAATACCGAAATGGTCAACTTGATGCGAAATCTTGCCCGCTAATCCGGTTTTGAAATGACAATAACACACGAACACTCTGCTTGTATTCTTGCCTTAGACACTTGTACCGAATCCTGCTCAGCTGCGCTGCAATATCAAGGTCAGATTTATGCTGAACTTGCCGATGCGCCGCGTGAACACAGCCAGCGTCTGTTGCCTATGGTCGATTCAGTGCTCAAGCAAGCGGGCATTAGCTTAGATAAAGTGGCGGCGATTGCCTATGGTCGAGGTCCTGGCAGTTTTACGGGGATCCGTATCTGCACTAGCATGACCCAAGGTCTGGCACTGGGGTTAGATTTGCCTGTGATTGGTATTTCAACTTTAGCGGCAATGGCACAAATGGCCATTAGCGAGCATCAAGCCGAGCAAGTGCTGTGTGCCATTGATGCGCGCATGGGTGAAGTGTATTGGGGGCAGTTTGTGGCCGTCGATGGTATTGCGACATTAGTCGGTAAAGAAGTGGTCAGTGCGCCTGCCAACGTACAACTTCAGCTTGATACTGAAGCGCCCATTGTGGCTTGCGGCACCGGTTTTGATGCGTATCCGGATTTACTGGCACTCGGCAAAGGGATTTTAGCTCTCGACGCCGTGAAATATCCCGATGCAAGGGCTATGCTGATATTGGCTGAGACAGGTATCAAAGCAGGGCTGACAACTTCGGTCGATGAGCTTGAACCTGTATATTTACGTGATACAGTCACATGGAAAAAGTTACCCGGTCGTGAATAAGCTGTTCTTTGCCTGAGTATCTGCGATAGAATCTCAGGCAATTAATGCTAAGCATTCTTTACGATGAATGGCTTAACGATGAATAGTGCAAACTTAAGGCTTCTTGATGCAAGTGAATGTGAATCAAATGAGTTTGACGAATGCTGTAGCGAGTAATAGACCCGCTATCGCTCAGGGGCTAACCGCACCTGAATCGTCACGCCCAGTGATTGAGCAAGATGCTGTCGAAGCCCTCAGTTTAGAAACACAGCCTAAAGGTAAAAACGCAGCGGGCAATTTACAGTCAAGGCTCGGCGCCCACCTCGAGTATGAACAAGATACGCGTGGTCATCAGGGGGCGATTGCCCAATATTTACAAACCCAACATGCCGCCAAACGCGATGAAATTCAGCAAATGGTTGGCGTGGACTTGTATGCTTGAACATCAACAAAAGCCTCCCCGTTCTACCTCGCGATTTTCCTCTTCTAAATTAACAGGTTTAGCCGCCAGCGGTGTGCCAAGCCGAGGCTTGTTTATTATCGAGCTGGTGGTGGCGTTACTCATCACTCGCATTCCCTATTTAAGCGTGCCGTTTAAATGGCTTGAAAGCTATTTCCATGAATTGTCCCACGGCATTGCGACGATATTAAGCTCGGGCGTGGTCAGCCATATTCAATTGTTTCCGAACGGCGCAGGCTTTTGTTTTAGCCAAGGCGGTTCGCCTATGTTGATTGGCTTTGCTGGGTATTTTGGCGCGGCCTGTTGGGGATATTTAATCTACTTGCTCGCGACTTGGCCAAAGGGGATCCGCGTGAGCTTTGCCTTGCTGGGCGCTTTAGTGGTGCTAAGCGGCTTGCTTTGGGGCAGAGATATTCTCACGCTGGCGATTCTAGCCGTACTCACTATTATTTTGTTGTTACCGCTTAAACTCAGTCAAAACAAAATGTTGACCCAGTTTTTGCGTATTATCGGTTTGATGATCATGCTTAATGCGCTGGCAAGTCCAACTGTGTTGCTCGGGCTTGATGGCCAAGGTGATGCGGTGATGTTGGCCGAACGTTCTTGGATCCCCGCGTGGATTTGGGTGGGACTTTGGTTATTAACCAGTGCCTGCGCCTTGTATTTTGCGTGGCGCCGTGTGGATAACGCTGCGAGTCGCTAATCATCAAGGTCATTTAATACCTCAGGCGTATTGTGTTTCCTCTGGCTTTTTTCCGCTTTGCGCTTTATTGGTTTAGCTAAAGGTGAATTGACTCATCACTTTGAGCCATAACCACTTATGTCACTCAAACCTAGGTTTTACGACTTCTATTCCTTGGATTTTTGGCCATTGGCTGCTAGCTTATGCCTTCGGTATCCATGGAGAATTACAATGAAAAAAGTCACCTTAGTTGCCAGTCTACTGCTTGCTGGTTTATGTTCGAGTGTTACCTACGCCGATGAAAGTTTAGATAAAGTCTTAAAAAGCGATTTTCGTCAGGCTAAAAATGCCAGCCGTGACGTTTATCGTCATCCCGCTGAAACCTTAAGTTTTTTTGGCATTACCCCAACACAAACTGTGATTGAACTCTGGCCAGGTAATGGTTGGTATAGCGAAATATTAGGGCCTTATTTAGCCAAAGAAGGCCAATATATCGCCGCCAGTTTCGAAACCGCTCCCGCGACGGATACACCCGGAAATCGCTATCGCGCCAACGCTGGTACTAAGTATGCTGCGTGGATGACGGCCAATAAAGACGTCATGGGCAATGCAAAGATTGTTACCTTCGATCCTCCACAAAAGATGGATTTAGGCGCCGATGGCAGTGCCGATCTGGTATTAACATTCCGTAATCTTCATAACTGGGCATCGAGTGATCAGTTAGAGAATGTGTTTGCCGCGTCATATAAAGTATTGAAAGACGGCGGTGTCTTTGGTGTGGTGGAGCATAGAGCCAACGAAGGGATGAATTTTAGCACTGGCTATATGGACCAAGCGGCCATGGTTGCTTTAGCCAAAAAAGCCGGTTTCACCTTAGTTGAAAGCGCCGAAATCAATGCGAACCCCAAAGATACTAAGGATTATGCCAAAGGTGTTTGGACGCTACCGCCATCTTTTGCTTTGGGTGACACGGATAAGGAAAAATACCAAGCGATCGGTGAAAGTGATCGTATGACACTCAAATTTGTCAAAAAATCATCTTAATCACCTGACATCAGAGGCATTATGTGGCAATCTCTCGCCCCCCAAAATCAAATCGAATTTGTATTACCTCATATTAAGGTCGCAGGCCGATTATGGGGGGCGAAGGATAAACCTTTACTGCTGGCCTTACATGGCTGGTTAGATAATGCCAACAGTTTTGAACCCTTAGCTGCGCATTTACTCGATTATCAAGTGCTCGCGATTGATTGGCCTGGACATGGCTTTTCGGCGCACCGGCCGGGGCATTACCCGCTGCATTGGATTGATTACTTGTATGATTTGGATGCGCTATTAACGGCATTACCGCAAAAGCCTGTGGCCATGGTGGGGCATTCGCTCGGTGGCATTATTGCCTCTGCATATACGGCGACCTTCCCTGAAAAGGTCAACAAGCTGGTATTGATTGAAGCGTTAAGTCCCTTATCAGAATCGCCAACGCAAGCGAAAGCACGACTAAGGAAAAGCTTCTATCAACACGAGAAGTATTTAACCCAGAAACATGGGCAGGCAAAAATTTACGACAGCATAGAGACCGCAGTGCGGGCGAGGGCACATTTAACAGGACTTGCCGAACCTTGGTGTCGTCTGTTGCTCGAGCGTAATATGCAACCCGAAGGTGAGGGCATAGGTTGGCGCAGTGATCCTCGATTGAGATTAGATTCACCCCAACGGTTAACTTTTGCTCAAGTTGATGCCTTGATGCAGGACATCAATATTGAAACCTTATTAGTGTGTGGCAAACAGGGATTTAGCCAGTTGCAGACCGCCATACCTAAGGCGCGAACCTGGTTCAAACATTTGTCTGAACATATAATCGAGGGCGATCATCATGTGCATATGGACAATGCTGAAGGCGTTGCCCGCTTGATCCGCGAATTCGTTAAATAGGCTGCCTTTGCCGCCCTAAAAAAGACGCTAGGTTTTTTGTTTTTTTTATGTGATGATGATCAAAATTAAAACGCTCGTATGATTTATGACGAGTCAATCAATAACTATAAAATGTAAGCCGGTATTTTAACTCGGTATTTATCGAGTCTTGACGCTTGTATGGATATTGTTTCCGCAGTTGTGGGGATTTAGGAGAGAGTAGTGGATCAGCCTTGGATTAATCATTTGCCAAAAGATGTGCCTGCTGAAATTAATGTGGAGCAGTACTCATCGCTTGTTGATATGTTCGAAACAGCGGTGGCTAAGTATGAAGACCAACCTGCATTTATTAACATGGGTGCCACGCTAACCTATCGTAAATTGGAAGAACGCAGCCGTGCATTCGCCGCGTATCTACAAAATGAATTAAAGCTTGAAAAGGGCGATCGCGTCGCCTTGATGATGCCAAACCTGTTGCAATACCCGATTGCACTGTTTGGGGTTTTACGTGCCGGTATGGTGGTCGTTAACGTTAACCCGCTATATACCCCGCGCGAACTAAAACATCAGTTGATTGACTCGGGCGCCAAAGCCATAGTTGTAGTGTCAAACTTCGCCCGCACCTTAGAAGAAGTTGTCGAACAAACGCCCGTTGAAAGCGTCATTATCACCAGTTTAGGAGACCAATTAAGTGCGCCAAAACGCACCTTAGTGAACTTTGTGGTGAAGTACATTAAGAAGCTCGTCCCTAAATACGACTTACCCCACGCCCTATCGATGCGCGATACCTTATCAACCGGTCGTCGCATGCAATACATCAAGCCTGACGTCACTAACGACGATTTAGCGTTTTTGCAATATACAGGCGGCACAACTGGGGTGTCTAAAGGCGCTATGTTGACCCATGGCAATATTGTCGCCAACGTATTGCAGGCCGATGGCGCTTATTCGCCCGCCTTAAACGATGGCAGCGAGTTTGTTGTAACGGCTTTGCCGCTGTATCACATCTTCGCGTTGACCGTGAATTGCCTGCTGTTTTTGCACAAAGGCAGCCAGAACTTACTTATCACCAATCCTCGTGATATCCCAGGATTTGTTGCCGAGTTGAAAAAGTATCCTTTCACTGCATTGACTGGGGTAAACACCTTGTTTAACGCGTTAGTGAACAGTGATGAATTTTCCCAGTTGGATTTTTCACGCTTGAAACTGTCTATCGGTGGCGGCATGGCGGTACAAAAAGCCGTCGCGGATAAATGGCAAGCTATCACTAAGACCCGTTTACTCGAAGGTTATGGTCTGACTGAAGCCTCACCTTTATTAACCTGTTGCCCATATAATTTAGATGGTTACAACGGTTCAATTGGTTTCCCTGCACCTTCGACGCTCATTCAAATCCGTGACGATAACGGCAAGGTATTAGCCCAAGGCGAAACCGGTGAACTGTTCGGTAAAGGTCCTCAGGTAATGAAAGGCTATTGGCAACGTCCTGAAGAAACTGCCAAAGTGATTGATACCGACGGCTGGTTAGCCACGGGCGATATTGGTTACATGGATGAGAAAGGGTTCTTCTATATTGTCGATCGTAAGAAAGACATGATCTTAGTTTCAGGCTTTAACGTATTCCCCAATGAAGTCGAAGAAGTGGTCGCACTGCATCCTAAAGTGATTGAAGTGGCCGCTGTTGGTGTACCAAACGACGCCAGTGGTGAGTTAGTGAAGGTATTTGTGGTGGCAAAAGATAAATCTTTAACCGCTGAAGACATCATTAAGCACTGCCGTATTCATTTAACGGGATATAAAGTACCGAAGCTGGTAGAATTTAGGGACGAGTTACCTAAAACCAACGTGGGTAAGATCTTGCGACGAGAGCTTAGAGACGAAGCTAAGCGCGCGTAAGATTGAAGCCGGCATTTGCCGGCTTTTGTTTTTATGGACTGTGATTGACCCACAGGATCTGGAGAAGAATTTGTCAGCGTTTCAATATGTGAGTGATGAAGCAAGCCTTAATGCCCTCGTTGCCCAATATAAACAGAGTAAGATACTCGTGTTAGATACCGAGTTTGTTCGTACTCGTACTTATTATGCCAAGCTAGGTTTGATCCAAGCCTATGATGGTAAAACCTTAGCTTTGATTGATCCTGTGGCTTTACCTGATTTAGCCCAGTTTTGGGCGCTGTTATCGGACCCGAATATCGTTAAGCTAGTGCATTCCTGCAGTGAAGACTTAGAAGTGTTTGCCCACTATGGCAAATGTCAGCCTACGCCTTTGTTTGATAGCCAAATTGCCGCCTCTTTGTGTGGTATGGGCCACGGTGTGGGTTATGCCAAGTTAGTAGAAACTTGCCTGGGTGAAGTGATTGATAAAGGCGAGTCGCGTACCGATTGGATCCGCCGCCCGTTAACGGAAGCACAGTTAAGTTACGCCGCGAATGACGTCTTGTACTTGTATCAGCTCTATCCTCAACTTGAAGCGAAACTCAGCGCCCAAGGCCGTTTAGCTTGGTTATATGAGGAAGGGGAAAGGATGACTCAGGGCAGGCTTGCCGATCCTGATCTCGACACGGCTTATTTGAAAGTGAAAAATGCTTTCCAACTGACCGAAATCCAATTGGCTTACCTTAAAGTGCTTGCTAAGTGGCGTCTTGAAAAAGCCTTAGTGCGTGATTTAGCCTTAGGTTTTGTGATCAAAGATCATGGTCTTATTGCATTAGCGAAGAAGCAACCTAAAACTTCGGCTGACTTGTTTAAGCTCAATGACTTGACCGAACAGGAAAAACGCATTCACGGTAAAGATCTATTACGTGTGCTACAAACCGCTGATTTGGTCAATTTACCCGAGTTAGTGGATGTGCTGGCGTTGAAGTCGGGTTACAAATCGGCCTTTAAGGCGATAAAAAGCTGCTTAGTTGAGTTGTGCGAACAGCATGATGTGCCACAGGAAATGCTCGGCTCTAAACGTCATATCCATGAGTTTTTGCAATGGCGTTGGGATAAGCAACAAGGGGATTTACCCGCGGTGTTATGCGGATGGCGAGGCGAGATTGCCGCTGAGTCCCTAGCTAAGCTTGAGGTCTAAGGCTTTTAATCTAGTATTTAAATCTTGCGCGTGAAGTCTTGTACTTTATGCGCAGTATTTGAAACTTATCGATAGCCGAAAAACAGCCAACAAAAAGCGTCATCTTCTTCAGAAGATGACGCTTTTTGCGTAATCGACTTATCTGTCAGGCAATGTGACGTTAAGTTCGAGTACCGACAGGTTCGCGTCGTTTTGATCTAACTGCACAGAAACTTGATCATCAGAAATCGGCACATATTTGCGAATAACGGCAATGATCTCTTGTTTCATCTGTGGGAAATAATCGGGAGTGTCCCTTTGTCCACGTTGATGAGCCACAATGATCTGTAGGCGCTCTTTAGCCATTACCGCAGTGCTAGGCTTTTTCTTGCTTTTGAAATAGTCGAGTAAAGACATAATTAGCTACCAAATATCCGTTGTAAGAAACCTTTCTTTTCTTCCGTAATAAAGCGTACTGGGACATCTTCGCCCAGTAAACGTGCAACTGTGTCACTGTAGGCTAAACCTGCATCACTTTCTTGATCGATAATCACAGGCACGCCTGAGTTAGAGGCTTTGAGTACCGATTGTGATTCAGGGATCACGCCCAGTAATTCAATGGCCAGAATTTCTTGAACATCATCAACACTCAACATTTCGCCCGATTTTACACGGCTCGGTGAATAGCGAGTCAGCAGTAAGTATTCTTTGATTGGCTCAAGGTTTAGCTCGGCGCGGCGTGATTTGCTCTGCAGCATCCCTAAAATACGGTCTGAGTCGCGTACTGAACTGACTTCTGGGTTCGTGGTCACAATGGCGATATCGGCAAAATACAGTGCCATCATAGCGCCTTGCTCAATCCCCGCAGGTGAATCACACAGAATAAACTCAAAGTCTTTGGCTAAATCGTCTAGAACACGGCCAACGCCTTCTTTGGTCAGCGCATCTTTATCACGGGTCTGTGAAGCGGGTAAAACGAATAACTTATCGCAGCGTTTATCTTTGATCAGCGCTTGATTTAAATTGGCTTCACCATTGATCACATTAACGAAGTCATAAACAACACGACGCTCGCAACCCATGATCAAGTCTAAGTTTCGTAAACCTATATCGAAATCAATAACGACTGTCTTGTGTCCTTGCATGGCAAGACCGGTCGCAATTGCAGCACTCGATGTGGTTTTACCTACGCCGCCTTTACCTGAAGTGACAACAATAATTTGTGCCATGTTTCTCTCTATCCTTTGTTCTGCCATTTAGAGGGGCAATGATTCAACCATAAGCGACTCACCGTTTAGGCGAATGCAGCCGCTTTTATCTGAGCTATGTTGTTGTAGATTTTCAGCGAGCCAATATTGCCCTGCTATTGAAACGAGTTCGGCCTCCAGAGAGTGGGCTATGATGACGGCGCTGGTATCGCCCGCCGCGCCTGCCATGGCTTTCCCTCGTAATGCGCCATAGATATGAATGCTACCATCTGCGATGACTTCTGCGCCATTGCCTACCGCACCAAATATGATTAAATCACCATTTTTTGCGTAGACTTGTTGGCCTGAACGAATATTTTGCTTCACTATTTTAGTTTGGCGAGGTGCTGGCGGTGGCGTACTGCTCTGTTTTCCGGCTTTAACTATGGCAAGACCTAAGTCTTTGGCCTGTTTACTGAGTACGGTTGTCGCGCCTGTTATGCCAACAATCACTAATTGACGTGAGATCAACAGATCCTTTAACGCACTTAAATTTAAGCTGTCGTGCTGGATCGCACTCAGATTGACAACTAAAGGAGCACCCAGAAAAAACTGTGGGGCTTGTGCCAACTTACTGTCTAATTCAGTCATGACAGCTTGTAAATCGCTGCTATTAATATGAAGCACTGAAAGAGTAAAAGAAGCGCCTTTTAACTCTAAGCTAGGTTTTGACATCCCGGCACTATTCTCCAGAAATCATCAGTCGGTTCGCTGATTTTACAATTAAATTACTAGGCGACCATGTTATAGTGTGCCCCATTGACTGGCAAGTTTGAACTATTGGATATTTGTACTCTTATGCTATGTGCCGTTTATAAAAGTAGCCGAAAGGCTGATACTTATTTATTTGTGAAGAAAAGAGATTGTTTTGATGATGTTCCAGCGCCTTTGATGGAAATGTTCGGCGTGCCAAAGCTGGTGATGGTGTTTCCTATTGCGAAACGTGACGCGTTAGGCATGGCAGATATTCAAAAGGTAAGAGCTGCGATGGAAGAAAACGGCTTTTATTTACAAATTCCACCACCTCAGGTGAATTTATTGGCAGAGCATAAGCTCAGTCTTGGGATCAAAGATTAAGCCAATAGCATAAAAATAACAGGAAGGTATATGCATCGATACCGTGCTTATCGAACCCAAGCTTATCAAATCAATGCTTACCCAGTTAAGGTTTGTCACTTTGGGGTTTATCAGAATAAGCATTATCGACTCGCCGCATATATCTTCGCTCCCATCAGGGCATTTGTCTGTTTCATCATTTGGCTGAGTGCGTGCAGTTTGCCAGCCATGGCGCAGCAGCCGGATGAGAAAATCAGCTTTAGTGATTATTTAATTCAGCTAAAGCAAGAAGCCCATCTTCAGGGTATCAGCCAAGCGACCTTAGATTTAGCCTTTCCCCAGATCAAACTCTTCAAAAAAGCCCGAGTAACAGACAGCCCCCAGACTGAAAAAACTCACAACCTCGATACTTATCTCGCCGACACTGTGCCCGAGTGGAAAGTTGACACCGCACGGGTGCTGTTTAAAGAGCATGAACAACAACTCAACGCCATCGCCAGCCAATACTCTGTTCAGCCACGCTTCTTAGTCGCACTCTGGGGGCTTGCCTCCGACTTTGGTGAAGCTTCTGGCGATTATCCTGTGCTATCTGTGACGGCGTCACTGGCCTTTGGCGGCGAGCGCGAAGCTTTCTTCAAAAAAGAGTTTATGGCAGCGCTCAGCATAATGGATAAAGATCATATCGGTTTTCAAGATCTTAAAAGTCGTTGGAATGGCGCCATGGGGCAAACGCAGCTGATGCCTACGGATTATCTTGCCTATGGGCAGGACGGCGATGGAGACGGTAAGAAAGACATTTGGCACAACACACAAGATGCGTTTGCCTCCGCGGCGTATTTGCTACAGCAACTCGGTTGGAACGGCGATGATACTTGGGGCCGACAAGTACAAGTGCCTGCAACGCTTGATTTGGCAGTCGCTGGATTAGATAAACCCCAGTCCTTAGCCCAGTGGCAAACTCTCGGTATTCGCAAGTTTGATCATACCGATTTGCCGTCCCGCGAAGACATCAACGCCTCGCTAATCATGCCCGATGGTGTTACCGGTCGAAAATACCTCGTTTATGGCAATTACCGCGCCTTAATGCACTGGCAGAATACCGATTATTTCGGGATTTCTGTCGCGCATCTGTCCGAGAGAATAAAGTATCCGCCGATAAACTAGTGTAAAATAGCCCGCATTCAGCGGGCTTTTTATTGAGAAGATACAGTTAATCATGGCATTTTGGCAGAGCAAAACATTAGCGCAGATGAGCGCAACCGAGTGGGAATCCCTGTGTGACGGTTGTGGTAAATGTTGTTTAAACAAGTTGATAGATGATGAAACCGAAGACTTGTATTACACCAATGCGGCCTGCCTTTTGCTCGATCATCAAACGGCGGGCTGTCAGCATTACAGTGACCGTTTCACCCACGTACCACAATGTACTGTGATCACGATTGATAATATCCATGAGTTAACTTGGCTTCCCGACAGCTGCGCATATCGCCGCTTAGCGGCAGGACGTGAGCTACCGAGCTGGCATCCGCTGCTGACTGGCTCTAAAGAAGCGATGCATTTAGCGGGCATGTCGATCCAAGGTAAAGTAGTCGATGAAAGACGCGTGAAGGATATTGAAGATCATATCGTGCTATGGCCACTCAAAGATGTGGATTAACAGACGTGGATTAATTTTTGCCTTAGCTTAGTAGATTGAAAAGTGAGTTAATGATTGAAACGTTGCTGGTTGATTGAAACGACTAGTTGATTGAAAAAACAGTAGTTGATTGGACCGTTACCGTCAGAATGAAAAAACAACAAGGGAGCGATTATCGCTCCCTTGTGCATTTTGGGTGTTAAGTGAATTTAAATTCCATCAAATGATGCTCGACTAGATTTTTAATCCCACCATCAACTGATCAAGTTGCCCAGCTGTTGCTTGCAGCTCATCACAACCTGAAACCGACTGGTTCGCCGATTGCTCCACATCGTGGGACTGGTTGCGGATTTCCATTAAGTTAGTCGCAATCTCATTGGCCACTGCCGATTGCTCTTCGGCCGAGGTCGCAATTAGCACACTCATTTCAAACACTTTGTTGCTGTGGTGGGCGATAAACTCTAAGTCTTTACCCGTTTGCAGTACGTGTTGTTTACCTTCATTGGCTTGATTCACAGTACGCGACATCACTTGTGTCAGATTGCGAGTACCCGATTGAAGTGATTCGATCATGGTTTTGATTTCAACCGTTGCGGCCTGAGTTCTCCCCGCTAAAGTACGTACCTCATCGGCCACCACGGCAAAGCCACGACCTTGTTCACCGGCGCGTGCCGCTTCAATCGCCGCGTTGAGGGCCAGTAGGTTGGTTTGCTGGGAAATCGCATTAATAGTTGACACCACTTCATCAATTTTACTGGCGTTGTCATTGAGTACACCCACCGCATTTGAGGCCGCGGAGATCTCATCCGATAACACGTCAATAGCTTTGACTGTGGTTTCAATATCTTTCCCGCCCGCGCTAACCTGTTGATTGGCTTCTTGGGTTTCGGCTGAGGATTGTTCGGCATTGCGGGCGACTTCCTTCACTGCGGCGGTCATTTCTTCCATCGCCGTTGCTAGGGAGTCCAAATGTTGTCTCTGGTTCACCGCCAAGGATTGACCTTGCTGCGCTGTACTACGAAACGAGGACACTACCTCGCGGATTTTCGTTGTCGACTCGGCGATTTGTTTCACTAACAGATGCTGACGCTCCACTAAGGCATCGATACTGATGGCTAAGATACTGAATTCGTCCTTTACCTCGAAGAAGTTTAAACGTCCGGTTAAGTCACCCGATGCGGCCCGTTTTAATGCCATCACTGTGGTATAAAGTGCGCCGCCCACGAAGGTCGAAATGTAGTAACTAAATAAAAACAACACGAACAGAAGCGCCGCCATCAGGCCGTAAACCAGCAGGTTATCTTTGGCGAGCAAGGCATCAATTTCTGTGCTGTCTAAGGGAATAATCGTGATCAGGTTTTGATCGTTAACGCGACTCACAGCTCGAGGTTGCTTACCGCTATCATCAATACCGCCACCGCTGCGAGCTAAGGATTGCGCTTTGCTGTCGGCTTCATTCACCGAAATAATGCTTACATTTCCTTTAATTTCACGGCTTAGCTGGCTAAGGATAGCTTGGCGTTCTTGCTCTGGTAGTTTGTTATATAAGGTGCCTGTGACTTGGTTTATTTGTTGTGACGCATTTTGCAGGCCGTTGAGCTGTCCTTGCACTAAGGTTTGCTGGGATTGGTTATCAAGAAAAATCGCCAGTCCAACAATCATTAGCATGGGAACGATAGAGAGAATAGCGAATTTAGTTTTTAAGGTCATATGGATAAGATATTGATCTATCCAGCGAAACTTTACTTCTTTCATGAGTGCCTCGATAAAATGGGCTGTGAACCGAATGTATATCGGTCAGTTTGCCATAGACTTGATAGTTTTCTGTTTTGTAATGATTTATATCGCTAATGTAGTCTAATTGCAGTCGTTATTGTGTTGTTTGCTGCAATTTTGGCAGGGTACAGGCATTAGTTTACAGTTTAGTTACAAATGCTGCTAGTGGCTGAATAGGGAACTTGTTTCGGTCACAATTGAGGTTTGGATTTCACCTTGAGCAAAACTCAGGCTCTGAACTGGGGTAACACATGAATTTGCATGATAAAAACCCCCAATAAGCCCTAGTAATATGCCGCTCGCTCGCGTAAAATTTCTATCCTTTTATTTCGTTATAGCTAGCAAAGCGTCTGGCATTAACGCCCGATAACCTGAGCACCCAAATAGCCTGAAAGTTTGGCGCCCATAGCACTTGTTTATCAAGCGCGACTATGCAGTGGAAGAGAAAATGCAGCAGTTAACTGAGATCGTAGAACAAGCCTTAGTCATTATTGACCAGGCCAGTGATCTAAAAGCACTGGATGATATCCGTGTCGATTACCTTGGTAAGAAAGGTAAGATCACCGACATGATGAAAATGATGGGTAGCTTAAGCCCTGAAGAAAAGCCAGCCTTTGGCCAAGCGGTCAATGATGCTAAACAGGCGATTCAACAAAAATTAACTGAGCGCATCGATGGTCTGAAGAGTTCGGAACTGGAAGCCAAATTAATCGCTGAAAAGATTGATGTGACTTTGCCAGGCCGCACCCAAGAGATTGGTGGCTTGCATCCAGTGACACGTACCATTGAACGTATCGAAACCTTTTTCGGGGAATTAGGGTTCTCGGTAAAGCAGGGCCCTGAAATTGAAGATGATTTCCACAATTTCGATGCGTTGAATATCTCTGAGCACCACCCAGCGCGTGCTGATCATGATACCTTTTATTTCAATCCTAAACTGATGTTGCGTACCCAAACTTCTGGCGTGCAAATCCGTACTATGGAAACTGAAAAGCCACCATTACGCATTATTTCACCGGGTCGTGTTTATCGTAACGATTACGATCAAACGCACACGCCAATGTTCCACCAAGTGGAAGGGCTGTTGGTTGATGAGCATGTGAACTTTGCCGAATTGAAGGGCATTTTGCATGACTTCCTGCGTAACTTCTTCGAAGAAGATCTGCAAGTGCGTTTCCGTCCATCTTACTTCCCATTCACTGAACCTTCAGCGGAAGTTGACGTGATGGGCAAAAATGGTAAATGGCTAGAAGTGCTTGGCTGCGGTATGGTACATCCGAATGTGCTGCGCAGCGTTGGCATAGATCCAGAAAAATACTCTGGTTTTGCTTTTGGTATGGGTGTCGAGCGCTTAACTATGTTGCGTTACGGCGTAAACGATTTACGTGCGTTTTTCGAAAACGACCTACGTTTCCTGAAGCAATTTAAATAACGGAGCTGTAATAGCATGAAATTTAGCGAATCTTGGCTTCGTGAATGGGTAAACCCTTCAGTCAGCCGTGAAGCATTATCCCACCAGATCACTATGGCCGGTCTCGAAGTCGATGACGTTGAAGCCGTAGCAGCCGATTTTAGCGGTGTCGTGATTGGTGAAGTGGTTGAGTGTGGTCAGCATCCCGATGCCGATAAACTGCGCGTGACCAAAATCAACGTTGGTGGTAGCGAACTTATCGATATCGTCTGCGGTGCACCAAACTGCCGTCAGGGTCTTAAAGTGGCCGTGGCTATGGTTGGCGCTGTATTACCTGGCGATTTCAAAATCAAGAAAGCTAAGCTGCGTGGCATGCCATCAGAAGGCATGTTGTGCTCGTACAGCGAGCTTGGCATTAACGTCGAAAGCGATGGCATTATCGAATTGCCATTGGACGCGCCACTTGGCACTGACATCCGCGATTATCTGCAACTTAATGATGCCGTTATCGATGTAGATTTAACGGCTAACCGTGCCGATTGCTTAGGCATGGCAGGTCTTGCCCGTGAAGTAGGCGTGTTAAACCGCCAAGCTGTGGTTGAGCCACAGTGGCAAGCCGTTACGCCAACGACAGATGCCAAAGTTACTATTAACGTTAAGGCGCCAGCCGCTTGTCCACGTTACTTAGGCCGTGTGGTTAAAAACGTTAATGTTAAAGCGCCTACGCCATTATGGATGCAGGAAAAACTGCGCCGTAGCGGTATTCGCTCTATCGATCCTATCGTTGATATCACTAACTTTGTGTTGATTGAATTCGGTCAACCTATGCACGCTTTCGATCTTGCCAAGTTAACGGGCGATATCCAAGTGCGTTTAGGCACTGGCGAAGAGAAAATCACCTTGCTTGATGGCAGCGAAGTGACCATCCCAAGCGATACCTTAGTGATCGCCGATGATGCGCGTCCATTAGCCCTTGCAGGCGTGTTTGGCGGCGAATATTCAGGCGTGAGCGACACGACCCAAGACATACTGCTTGAATGTGCGTTCTTCGCGCCTCTTGCCATTATGGGTAAGTCACGTCGTTTAGGTTTGCATACAGACTCATCACACCGCTTTGAGCGTGGTGTTGACCCTGAGATGCAACACAAGGTTATCGACCGTGCGACCCGTTTAGTGCTGGATATCTGTGGCGGTGAAGCAGGCCCTGTGGTGGAAGCTAAATCAGAGGCTGATTTACCCAAACCTGCACAAATCGTTTTACGTCGCAGCAAGTTAGATCGAATTTTAGGTCACCATGTACCAGACACAGATGTGGTCGAAATTCTACAACGTCTCGGCTTTAGTGTGGTTGTGGACCAAGATAGCTGGCAGGTCACCACTGCGACTTATCGTTTCGATATGGCGATTGAAGAAGATTTGATTGAAGAAGTGGCGCGTATTTACGGTTATAACAATATCCCGAATATCGCACCCGTTGCCGCGCTGCGTATGTCAGATCATAAAGAATCTGACTTAAGCTTAAAACGCGTGCGTGCCTTATTGGTCGCTCGTGGCTTCCAAGAAGCGGTAACCTACAGCTTTGTCGATCCAAAACTGCAAAATCTGGTTCATCCTGGTTTAGACGCTATGGTGTTACCAAACCCAATTTCCAGTGAAATGTCGGCCATGCGCCTGTCAATGTTCACCGGTTTATTGGCCGCAGTTGGCTATAACCAAAGTCGTCAACAGAGTCGCGTGAGACTTTTTGAAACTGGCCTGCGCTTTGTTCCTGATATCAATGCAGAATCCGGTGTAAGACAGCAAGCAATGCTCGCTTGTGTCATTACTGGGCTCCAAAATGATGAACATTGGGCTATGGAATCGAAAACTGTTGATTTTTTCGACCTTAAAGGTGATTTAGAAGCAATTATCGGCTTGACAGTTTCCGCATCAGAATTTAGCTTTAGAGGAGCGACGCATTCTGCTCTCCATCCGGGGCAATGTGCTGAAATATTGAGAAATGATCGAGTGATCGGTCATATAGGTGCAATCCATCCTAGTTTGGAGAAGCCTTTTGGACTCAATGGTAAAACCATCGTTTTTGAGTTGGAATTGGATGCTTTATTGCATACCAGTTTGCCGCTAGCCCAAGCTGTATCTAAGTTTCCAGCTAATCGTCGTGACATCGCCGTCGTAGTAGATGAGAGTGTATCTGCAGGTGATGTAATGAAATTGATAAGAAAAGTTGGCGAAAATCAGTTGGTTGGCATAAACTTGTTCGATGTATACTTAGGTAAAGGTGTTGAACCTGGCAAGAAGAGCCTGGCGATAGCACTTACATTACAAGACACTACTCGTACGCTTGAGGAAAAAGAGATTGCTGAGACCGTTGGTTCAGTCGTTTCTGCCCTTAAGTCCGAGTTCAACGCATCGTTGAGGGATTAAAGTATGGCACTTACCAAAGCCGAAATGGCAGAACATCTTTTTGAAACACTCGGAATGAACAAACGTGTCGCCAAAGAGATGGTTGAGTCGTTCTTTGAAGAGATTCGGGGCGCACTTGAAAGTGGTGAGCAGGTCAAGTTATCTGGCTTTGGCAACTTTGACCTTAGGGACAAGAATCAAAGACCGGGAAGGAACCCAAAAACAGGCGAAGATATCCCAATTTCTGCTCGTCGTGTCGTGACTTTCCGTCCCGGCCAAAAGCTGAAAACTCGTGTAGAAGCAGCAAACACGGGTAAGTAATTTCGTTTGTTTGATGGGAAAGCCACTCCTTAGAGAGTGGCTTTCCTGTTTATTTTTTCGTGCAATATCTCCATTATTTCTATCCACTGTCTGAGGTGAATTCTTTGTCAAGACAGCCCAAACATTTTGACCGTCGTTTTAAACTCGCCTTATTACACCCTAGATACTGGGCCACTTGGTTGGCGATTGGTCTATTAGTGATTTTCGGACTCATGCCCGCATGGCTACGTGATCCCATAGCAAGATTATTGGCAAAAATAGTGATGCCGATTGCCAAAAAGCCCATTAGTGTTGCCAGAGCCAACTTAAGGGCGTGCTTTCCTGAACAATCTGCCGCCGAGATTGAAGCGTTAATCCGCGAGAACGTACAAAACTTCGTTTTGGTCTTGTTAGCTCAGGGCGAATTGCTGGTGCGCTCAAAGGCGCATTTACGTCGTCGAGTCAATTTAATCGGCTTTGAGCATGTGACGAAAGCGCAGGCCGCGGGCCAACCGATCATTTTTATCATGCCTCATGTGTGGCCAATCGATTATGCCGGCTTACGCCTTAACCTTGAGTTGCCTATGGTGACTATGGCCAAAGCCCATAAAAATGGCTTATTCAATTGGTTTAGTAATCGTGTGCGCAGCAGCTGTGGTGGCCATGTGTATATGCGCGAGGCGGGCATTAGGGCGCTATTGGCTGAGCTTAAGCGCGGTAACAGTTTCTTTTATCTCCCCGATGAAGACTTAGGTCCTGAACAAAGCGTGTTTGCACCTTTTTTAGGCACAGTGAAAGCAACGCTGCCTGTCGTTGGGCGTTTAGCGCAGGCGGGGAATGCCCAAGTGTTGCCAGTAAAGATTGGCTACAACCAAGCTACACGTCAGTTTGATCTTACTGTGATGACGGCCGTTGCGCCTGAAGACATGGTAGGCAAAGAAAACGAGGCGTTGGCACTGAACAAAGTGGTCGAGCAAGTTATCTTAGCTTATCCAGAGCAGTATATGTGGTTTCTGCGGGTGCTCAAAACGCGCCCAGAGGGTGAAGCTTCTATCTACAGCTGATGTAGCGTGACTGAAAGTAGTGTGGTTTAAAATGGCTTTGAGCGCTGATTGCTCAAAGCCATTTTTTTGAGGAATATTCTTGCTGATAGGACTCTTTATTGATTGAAATCTTTATCGACTCTGCTGTTGTTAACAATGCAGATTACAAATGAAGGATTTAATCTTCATCTTGTTCCATCTCAAGTTGCATCAGTAGCATATCTTCACCATCGAGTACGCGGGTGCGATAGCTTTGACACGCAGGGCAGATGACCGTGCGCTCACTCAGTACGGATTCAGTCTGGCAGTCTTGGCAAAGTATCACTAGCGGCTGAATTTGCATATTGAGTAGGGCTTCTTTGCAAATCCCATCGAGCTTAAACGTATCGAAGGCCGTTTGTAGCAGGCTAGGTTCAACTCCGCTCATGACGCCTAGTTTGATATCCACTCGGGTGATTTTATAGGCATGATTAGCCAGCGCGTGCTGCTCGCATTGCTCAATCAAGGCACTCACAATTGAATATTCGTGCATCAGCAAATCCTTGGCAGCAGTTCACCCTGGGGAAGATCGAGATAACGCTTGGTATTCCAAGGCGTTCTTAGCACGACTTTCCCTACGAGTTCATCACTCACAGTGCCGATTATCGCTGCATGCTCACAGTGGCCAAAGCGTTGCATGATTTCGAGCGCACCTAAAGCGATGTCGTTGGGGACGGCGAGGATGAAAGTACCTTCGTTGGCAAGATCCATGGCTTCGAAACCATAGAGTTCGCACAGACCTTTGACTTCATCGCTGACGGGAATACTGGCCTCATTCACTGTGATGCCGACATTGGAGGCGACGGCCCATTCATTGAGCACTGCCGATAAGCCGCCGCGAGTCGCATCTCGCATCGCATGAATGGGAATATTGGCGGCAATCAATTGCTCGACTATCGGCCAGAGCGTGGCGCAGTCACTTTGTAATGCTGATTCGAGCGTGAGTCCTTCACGCGCCATTAAAATCGCTGCGCCGTGGCAACCAATATCACGGGAAACAATAATGGCATCGCCCACTGCAATGTTTGCCGCTGAGATATTCGGACGCAAGATGCGACCAATGCCTGAGGTATTAATAAATAAACCATCGGCGCAGCCCTTGGGTACGACTTTAGTGTCGCCGCAGACAATCCGCGCGCCACTTTGTTTGAGCTCTTTTGCCATGCTGCGGACAATAGCCGTTAAATCATTGATAGAAAAGCCTTCTTCGATGATCACGCTACAGCTCAGATATTGAGGCTCTGCGCCCATCATAGCGAGATCGTTGACTGTGCCTGCGATGGCGAGTTTGCCGATATCGCCGCCGGCAAAAAACAAAGGTGAAACGGTAAAAGAGTCAGTGGTAAAGGCGTTGGCGCCGTGCAAATCGAGTTTGGCAGCGTCTTCTTCGCAACGAAGGATTGGATTATCAAACTCGGCAAAAAAAAGATCACGGATCAGTTTATTCATTTCTTTGCCGCCACCGCCGTGGCTGAGTTGAATGGATTTATCTTTTAGCGTATCAGCCATGATGTGGCTCCTTGATATCGATACCTTGATAGCGGTAATAGGCGTTACATGCACCTTCGGAGCTGACCATGCAGCTGCCTAAGGGCGTTTCTGGATTGCAGCCGCGGCCAAAAACTTTACAGTCCTTTGGTTTAGCAAGCCCGCGAAGAATATCGCCACACTGGCAGGCTTTATGATCGTCAATTTCCTTCACGGGTAAGCAGTCTTTAAAGCGCAGTTCGGCGTCCCTGTGGGCATATTCGGGTTTGAGCTGCGGGGCTGAATTGGGGATAGGACCGAGGCCGCGCCAGCGAAATTGTGGTCTGACATTGAAGAATTGATTCACTTTGGCCTGCGCCGTGAGGTTACCGTCTTCCGATACCGCGCGGCTGTATTGGATATCGAGCTCCGCTTTGCCCGCGGCTTTTTGGCGCACAATCCGTAAAATCGACTCCATCACATCAACGGGTTCAAATCCTGCGACAACCACGGGCGTGCCATAGTTTTCGACTGTGCTGCGATAGATTTTGGCGCCGCTGATCACGCTCACATGGGCGGGGCCAATAAAGGCATTCACTCTGGCTTTCGGGTCGTGCATCACGGCATCAATAGCGGGGGGCACTAATACATGATTGATATGGAATAACAGATTTTCGAGTTTTTCGTGCTCGGCCAGCTGCAATAAAATCGCCGTCATTGGGGTTGAGGTTTCAAAGCCGATGGCAAAGAACACTACGGTTTTATCGGGATTGTCGCGGGCAATTTTGAGCGTATCTAAAGGATCATAAATCGGTCGAATATCGCAGCCTTTCGCCCTAAAGCTGGCTAAGGAACCCTTAGAGCCGGGCACACGGATCATATCGCCTAGCGTGACTAAGATGACATTTTCTTGGGAGGCCAGCGCCGCCGCTTGGTCAATGCGCTCTTTCGGCATAATGCACACAGGACAACCTGGACCGTGGATAAACTCAATATTATCAGGCAGTAAATCCAGTAAGCCGTATTTCATAATAGTGTGAGTATGACCGCCACAGACTTCCATGATATTGATTGGTTGCTTAACTAATTTAGCGGTTAACTGAATATCCCGCGCTAAATTGGCAATCGTTTGGGGATCGCGAAAGCCTTGATAGAGGTGTTTTAGTTCAAGCATGCTCTTTCCTCGGTACACTCGATAGGGGTGCGCCTTGCGACTTAATCCTGCACTGCTGATGGTCAGTGTATGGCTTCATTTTCAAGCTTAGTGACGATTTCTTCGTATAGATCAATGCTTTGCTGCGCATCTTCCTTATCAATTTTGTTCATCACAAAACCAATATGGATAAGTACATAGTCGCCAATTTCCAGTGGCTCATTCATTAAATGACTGCTGACATCGCGGCGCACGCCTAAGGTGTCGACTGTAACGCTCTGGCGCTCAATATCGACCGCCACCACTTGGGAAGGTATGGATAAGCACATTATTGTGCACCTTGAATGTTGTCTTTAAGCCAAGCGGCTACTGCCTGCATGGAGTCGCCGTCTTTAATAGAGACTTCAATAATTTGAGTTGCTGGATTGAGTTTTTTAAGCTGCGCTCTGGCTTCGTCCATCTTGAAATCAAAATAGGGCAGTAGATCGCACTTAGTGATAAACACAACATCGGCGCGGCGGAACATCACGGGATATTTCTCAATCTTATCATCGCCTTCAGGCACTGATAGCAGCACGATATTTTTGTGTGTACCTACGTCATAACTGGCTGGGCAGACAAGATTACCGACGTTTTCAACGAAACAAATATCCAGCCCTTCAAGTGGCAGATGATGCAGGGCACCGTGCACCATAAACGCGTCGAGGTGACAGGCACTGCCCGTTTGAATTTGATAGGCCTTAATGCCTTTCGCGATTAAGCGGTCTGCATCGCGGGAGGTTTCTAAGTCGCCTTCAATCACCGCATAGTTGAGCTTGGTGTATTCTTTGAGATTTTCTAAAAGGGTCGTTTTACCGCTGCCCGGGCTACTCATGATGTTGAAGGCAGTAATGTTATGTGCCTCAAAGTGGGCGCGGTTATGACCTGCTTCGACATCATTTTTATCTAAAATTTTGTGGATGACTGACAAGGTTTTTTTATCGTTTAACTGAGGATTGGTGTGTAACTCTTGATGGCTATGCTCATGAGTATGTGAATGATTATGCTCATGGCTATGGGCATGCGCGCCTAGATGATCATGGTCGTGGCGGGTAAGGGAGCAGCCGCAGTCTTTACACATTTTACCTCTCCTTGAATCGGCATAGTGCGAGGACTTTGCCTGACGAATTGTGAATGCTGATATACGGATCGTTAATTTGGTTACGCTAATGTTGAGTGTGATACAAATTGCACTGCAGATCTTTGATGTTCGTCAGGTTTATGGGGATAAAAATGGCGAGCGAACATCAGGGGTTATCAAATAAGTAAGGTTATTGACTCTGATGAATGCCATACCAAAGTTGGCCTAGGGCGATGCCGCCATCATTGATGGGTATCTGTTGACTGGATAACACTTTATTGCCTTGGGCGCTGAGCTTGCTCAGGCAGTATTCCAATAGGTATTTATTTTGGAATACGCCGCCGCAGAGCACGGTTGGGAGGTGTTGATACTGGGCGGCATAGTCGCAGATAGCATCGCCTAATGTGTGTAAAAAGGCGCGGGCGATGGCATAGCATCTATTGTCTGTTAGCGGTTGTGCTGTAATCAATTCAACAATTTGCTTGAACATGTCACTGCTTCGCCACTGGTCGGTGTCAAGAGGTAAGTTAAGCGAAATGACTTCAAGGGCTAATGCATCGGCGCGATTGGCCGCGGCTTCTATCGCCATGCCCGCTTGGCCTTCAAACAGTGTTGTTTCGATTAAGCCTAAGGCGCAGGCGAGGGCATCGAACAGTCGCCCGACAGAGGAGGTTTTTATCGCGCTGCCGTTCTGCCAGATCTTATGTAAGTTAGTCAGAGTGTTTGGGCGCATGTTGTTTAATATAGGTAATTGCAATGTGAGTACAGCATCGAGGCTCATTTGCTCGAATAATAATGCCAGTAATAACCGCACGGGTTGCTTAATTGCTTGTTCGCCGCCCAGTAGCGCTATGGGCTCAAAATGGGCCAGTCGCTGCGTTTTATCCAGCGTGGTTAATAACACTTCACCGCCCCATAAACTGCCATCGTCGCCAAGCCCAGTGCCATCAAAACTAAAGCCCAATACAGGCTCTCGATATTGATTAACTGCCATTACGCTGAGCACATGGGCATGGTGATGTTGTACCGTTAAACATTGGCTTTGGCTGCTATTGCGCAGTTCTGTGCTCGAGTTTGAGTGCATTTCAGCCCAGCGCGATGGGGCATAATCTGGGTGTTTATCGCGAACAATGAGATTGGGCGCAAAATGATACAACCGCGCGAAGGTCGCTAAGGTGCGCTCAAAATACTGCTCGGCGCTGACACTGAACAAGTCGCCAATATGGGGACTTAAAAACACATTATTGCCAAAGCCTAAGGCGATAGCATTTTTTTGTTGTGCACCCACGGCCAAAATTGATTGGGACAGCGGTATCTCTAAGGGAAAACTTAACGGCGCATAACCACGGGCGAGACGCAGTACTTGCACCTCTGCAGGCGAATCCATGTGGGGCTGAATCACCTGCACCACACTGTCATCACAACCATTAATAATCGGCCGATTATGATCGACTATCGCATCCGCAACATGGCTTAAGTGGCGAATAAGTTCATCACAATTTGTGATGATAGGTTCTCCGGACACATTAGCGCTGGTCGCAACCAATGGCCCTTTGAAGAGACCTAACAGTAAATGATGCAGTGGTGTGTAGGGCAAAAATACCCCGAGTTTATTCAGATTGGGGGCAACCGCTGGGCTTAGATCATGTTCGGCGCGGCTGCTCATTAGCACTATGGGCCGCTCCTGCGAACTCAGTACTTGCCACTCAGCATCCGTCCCTGTGACATAGTGCTGCGCCATCTGGATATCCGCCATCATCACAGCTAGCGGCTTGGCTTGGCGCTGTTTTCGCAGCCGGAGTTTGTTGACTGCTTTGTCGTTACGGGCATCACAGATTAAGTGAAATCCGCCCAGTCCCTTAATTGCCAGAATCTGCCCTTGGTGTAATCTGTCAGCCGCCGCTTTTAGTACCGCCAAATCCGTATTCAATTCAGGTGTGCTGAAATTAGAGGTATTGGGAATGATGTATTCCCCTTGGGGTGTTTTTAAACTGAGTCTGGGGCCGCAGACTGGGCAACTGACTGGCTGAGCATGATAGCGGCGATCGAGTGGGTTTTGATATGCTTTGGCGCACTCGGGGCACATGTCAAAATCGGCCATGGCGGTATTGTGTCTATCGTAGGGTAAGGCATTGATTATGGTGTATCTTGGGCCGCAATTTGTGCAGTTGGTAAAAGCATAGCCAAAGTGGCGATCATCAGGATTATGCATGTCGTTCAAGCAATCTTGGCAGGTACTTTTATCCGCAGATACCGCCACCTGCGCACCTATCGGTGAACTTGGGTCATCTTCCTCATGGCTGTCGCTTTTTATAATTTCAAATGTGGTTTCGCTTAGCAAAATCGGCAGCGGTGTTTGGATTATATTGTCGATACGGGCCAGTGGCGGTGGGGTGGTATTGAGCGTTGTGATAAATTGCGTGAGGTTTTCTTCCGTGCCTTGCAGCTCAATGGTCACGCCCTTGGCATTGTTGAGCACAGTACCTGTCAGTTGACACTCAAGGGCATAACGATAGACAAAGGGGCGAAATCCCACCCCTTGCACTATGCCAGTGATGTGCAGCTGACAACGCTTTAGCGCGGCACCCTTGTGGACAAGGTATTCCAATGCCAGCCTGCGCTTTATCTGCAGATCACTGTGCTTTTTGTGGCGACTATTATGTCTATGTGGCTGCATGCGTTGTGACTTAACTTTTGGCCTCCTAATCATGGGTATTCAGTTGGCGCTGCTTAACGTAAAGTGCGCCAACGGCTAAGTTATCGCCGTCTAAATCTAGACTACGATTGATCACTAAGGGGAAGTTTTTGCCTAAGCGTAAACTGATGCGTTTACACAGGGTTTCATTCGTTAATTCATTGCCCGCTAAGGCAACATTGTGCACGCCGATATTTAAATCGATATGCTCGATCCAGTTAGAAAGATAGTCCGCCAGCGAGTCTTGCATCGCAAAGGCGAGTTGACTCGGGTCGTCATTACCTGCGATACGAAAACTCAAGACTGTGCCTAAGGTTTTACACCAATTCAGGCTGCGGTGGGCTTCACCTTTGGTCAGTGGATAATCGATACGTGGGGCATTGGCGCCGTGGTAACGCATGGCGGCGGCCATCAGTGCATCGCTGAGTCTTTCTTGGCTTTGCGTTTCTTCTTGGGGATTGAGGCCAATTAAAATGGCGGCGATCGCCCACAAACTTTGCAAGTTGTCCCGTCTGCCGTGAAGCTTTAGGCTTAGGAGTTTTAAATAATCGTCGGGGAACAGGCTTTTAAACTTCTGTGCCACGGCTTTTTGTGGGCTGCTGTCCAGTTGATGGAAAATTTCGTAACCGTTATCGGGCAGCTCGGGCAAGGCAAAGAAGAGTTCAGTGTCGCCCTTGTTATCACAGGTGACAATTTGACTGGCGTGGGTATGGCTTAAGTAAATGACCGCGGCATTTTTTGCCTGTCTGTGGCTGGTAAATTTACCGTTAAGTAAGGCACTGAATAACGCTGCGTCCGCGATGGTATGATTTTCGGTATCGCTAGCGTGTGACGTGCCAGCATGCTCAATTTCACCATTAGCGGCACCTGTATTAGCGGCAAAGGTGTTAGCAGTGTGAGTCGCTTCACTCGATTGAGCTAATACCGCCACACTCAGTTCGCCTTGATGGGAACGTGACCGTTTCGCTGCTTGCCATTGGGCTTGATAACCGTGAAGGCTGACTTTTTCCCTTAAGGGTTCTGGGGCGATAAAGTGCTTGGTTTGAGCCTGCGTTGAGCCTAAATCTTTGCTAGCAAGTTGCGCCCAAGCGCCATCGACCCACGCGAGTTTCGGCCTATTATGCTTACCTTGGATATAAACCCAATCGATCCCTTTTTGCCGCAACACTTCGGCGAGTACTAAAATCACCCGGCTGTAGGCAAAACAAATGTCGTACAGCGGCGCACTGAGTTTGTCGTGCTCTTGCGTGGGTCTGGCGCAGATAAGCGGCTTTTCAATACTGGAAAGCGCGAGCACCTGCGCATCATTCAGGCAGAAATGGGCGTTTAGCGTATTGGGATTACAGATTAACAGTTGTGGCCGCTCGCCTAAGGGCAGAGCAAACGGTGTCAGGCTGAGTTGTAGATCATCGGCGGCCGCTAATGTCAGTGGGCCTTGTGTCAGCAGCCCCTGTGCCATGGCTTTTATATCTGACAAGGTTAAGGCTTTTTGCGCTGGTGTTAATTGTGTTTCGCCCTTGCAGCAAGGGCAGGCTAAATCTAGCGCGCCAAACTTCGCCGACTGATTATCGCCAATCAGCGGATAACATTGCTGGCAAAAAGGCGCGATGGCAGGACTTGATCCAGACTGTGAGTAGGGCAGTAAGGTTTTGCCGCCTTGGGGCTCGTCGATGACCTTAATGCCGGAGTCAATCAACCAAGCGGAAATCAAAAAGTCCGCGGCAATGGCATCGGCCAGTTGCTCGAGTTGAGTCTGCTCGCCCTGGGCTTCAATAAAGTAACTGTGCTGACCAAAGTCCTGTTGCCCATCACAGCCTATGCTGATGTTCAGCGCATCGTAATTTAGGTATTGATTACATAAATGCGCGTACAAAGGCACCTGACGTGAACAGGTAAAATCAAATCTGATGTTTTTCATTTTCTATATACTTTCACCAGTAGTAACGCCGCGTTTATAAGAGTCAGGGATCAGCGAGTCGATACTGTGATCGGCAATACGCGTCGCAGTGAACCCAAGGGAGGCTAAGTGGGATAACAAGCTTGATTCCATTAACGGCACTGCGGCGGCGACTTTAGGGGTCAAACCCAGCACCATAGGTTCGAGCACGGTTGGGGTGACGCCCAGCACAAAGGTCTTAGGTCTGTCGCCAACCATTTCCATCATATTGAGGGTTTGCAGCATTTCGACTTCATGGGCGCTGCCTTGCCAGTCGATTTCCTTCGGAGCCTTATCAAAATCGAAGAAGTAGACCTCGCCCGCTTCTACGCCATTGGCATTGACAGTATCGACCACGATTAAATAATCATATTGGCAAATAATGGGAATGAGTCCCTGAGCCAAGGTGCCGCCATCGAGCAGCTTCAGCTGGTGAGACTCATGGGTAAACTGATAATTATCAGCTATATAATTGACAAAATGTACGCCGATGCCTTCATCGGCGTACAGGACATTGCCAATACCGAGTAGCAATATCTTCATTGGACTCCTAGTGGTGTGAGTCTGGCTTTGGGTAGTCATAGCCAGAGACAATCGAGTCAACTGAGTTATGTTTGAAGCGTATCCCTGACCAAACCGCCATATAGACGTGGATAACCACAAAGATAACAAATGCCCAAGTTAAGTAGTGATGGAAAATCCTAACCTGTGCCAGCCCACCCATTTGTGCCGTAATCCAAGCGGCGCTGCCCCAAAGCATCCCACCTAAACCTTGGTGATACACATTGGCGTACAACACCAGACCCGTTATACATATCACAAGAGCGACCAGTGAGATTGCTACATAAGTCACAAATTGCAGCGGTCCATAGACACCCGCTTTATGTAAGTGCCCCATCCATAAGTAAGATTTCAACTGAGTGATCCAGCTTTTTACGCTCATGACATCGCGAAATGAGCGCCGCTCAATGTCGCTTCGACTGAAAAAATACAGGTAGAAGCGGACTAAGGTGATCGCGGTCAATACAAAACCGCAGATCAAATGAGCGAAGCGGATCCAGCCTTGTACGAGCACATCCGTACTTTCAGGCGCCACAAGAAACGGCCAAGCAATATAGAATCCGGTGATCACCAACACTAAAATAGACAGTGCCCTGAGCCAGTGGAAAATCCGTATTGCCGGACTAAAAACCAGTGTCCGAATGCGGGTTGCAGAATGGTTCATTTTGCGTTCCCTCCCTCGATTATTGACCATTGGGGCTGACACGGAACTCGCTCAATGCCTGACCTTTAAAATCCATCACGTGTACAGAACACGCCATGCAAGGGTCAAATGAGTGAATAATACGTATCACCTCAAGGGGCTTAGTAGGATCTTCCAGTTTCAAGCCAATTAAAGAGGCTTCATAGGGACCCATTTTTCCGTTGGCATCCACAGGTCCTGCGTTCCAGGTCGTCGGTACTACGGCTTGATAGTTCTCTATCACTCCATTTTTGATGCGGATCCAATGGCTTAACATGCCGCGTGGCGCCTCAATCATGGCGTGACCTATGTACTCTTTGCTCGGGTCGATATTGGGTTTCACATAGGTTGATTCATCAGACTGGATATTCGTCAGCAGCGCATCGAAGGTTTTTAATCCTTCTTGGGCGACGATAACTGTCTGTAACATACGGGCTGCGGTGCGACCTAAAGTGGTAAATAGGGCGGCAACGGGTAAGCCAGTGCGAGCAAGCAGGGCATTGACCGAATCCACAACCACCTTGTTACCACGGGCATAGCTCACCAATAGGCAGGCTAATGGGCCCACTTCGACGGGTTCACCTTGATAACGGGGTGATTTCACCCAAGAGTATTTGCCATCACCATCCAGCGTTGGCAGCTTGCCGTAGACGGTATCGCGTTCAACAAAACCAGTGTAATTAGGAATCGTTGTACCGTCATAGGGATGCTGCGGCGCATCGGCGCTATACCAAGCATGGCTAACGTCTTCAGCAATCAGATCTGGGTTTACATCGCTGACACCGGCAAGGTCGCCATTCATGATCACGCCTTGATTGAACATGTATTCGCCATTGGCTAACACAAAGTCATCGGTCGCCATGAAGTTTTTCACATTCACGCCACCCAGCACGCTTGGCTCAGTACCAAAGGCTTCGGCCGCCATCACGATATCCGCTTGATAAGCACGCAGGATAAAGTCAGTCACGGTCGCATGTTTTTGCTTCCATTCCTGCAGGCGAGCAGGGCTTAACATGTCACGCACCGACGTCACACCACCAACAACAACGGATTGTGGATGTGGAGATTTACCGCCAAAGATGGCCAGCATTTCCGCCGCAACACGTTGTACTTCAAGCGCTTTAAGGTAGTGAGAAAGTGCGATAAGGTTTTGCTCTGGAGTAAACTTATAGGTGCCATTGCCCCAATAAGCGTTGGCAAATGGACCTAATTTTCCTGTTTCGACAAAGCCTTTAACTCTTTCTTGCACGGCTCTTAAATCACCTTCACCCGCCGCTATGGGATGGTCTGTGTATTTCAGGGCAACTTGTGCCGCTTTAGCAGGATCGGCGCTCAGTGCAGACACCACATCCACCCAATCAAGACCGTGTAGATGGTAGAAATGCACAATATGGTCGTGCATGTATAAAGAGGTTTGCATTAATGAACGTAAGTATCTCGCGTTCAATGGAATTTGAATTCCTAACGCATTTTCAACCGCTTCAGTACCGCAGCGGTAGTGGGAATAGGTACATACGCCACAGATACGTTGCACAATAAGGCCAACATCCATAGGCGTGCGGCCTTTGAGAATGACTTCAATACCGCGCCAAAGTGTGGAGGATGACCAAGCCTTGTTGATGACGTTATTTTCATCAACTTCGACTTCGATACGTAAGTGACCCTCGATACGTGTGATAGGGTCAATAACAACGCGCTTGCTCATGGGTTATTCCTCCAGCGGT
The DNA here is from genome assembly GCF_031932065.1 of Shewanella scandinavica. Classification (NCBI taxonomy): domain Bacteria; kingdom Pseudomonadati; phylum Pseudomonadota; class Gammaproteobacteria; order Alteromonadales; family Shewanellaceae; genus Shewanella; species Shewanella scandinavica. The sequence goes on along the minus strand of NZ_JAUOES010000006.1, from coordinate 79,117 downwards.
TTGGCAAAAATACTGGCAACGGCATGGGCTCCAATGCCCACCACTGTCGCGCCTAAAATCACCGCACCAATAGTATCTGCGGTCGCATCCAATCCATGGAGGAGTTGACGGCCAAGGGGTTTTTCAAAGTCAGCCATATCGTCCCAGAAGTTAGGTTCTGAGCAACCCATACAACCGTGTCCAGCGAGTACTGGCCAGCTAGTGTGATGGTTAAAGCGCTCGGTTGGGCAGTTGTTGTAGGTGTAAGGACCTTTACAACCGACTTTATAAAGGCAGTAACCTTCTTTCGCACCGTGATCGCCAAATTCTTCAACGAATTCACCAGCATCGAAGCGGCCGCGGCGTTCACAGTTATCGTGTACCCGTGCGCCGTAAGCCCATTTAGGTCTATTAAACATATCCAGCGCAGGTAATTTTCCGAACATGATGAAGTACATCAAAGTGCCGACTATGTTCTTTTCGCTCGGTGGGCAACCGCCTAAGTTAATGATGGGTTTACTGACCACTTCGTGCACGCCTTTCGCCCCCGTTGGGTTTGGATAGGCAGCTTGCACGCCACCAAACGCCGCACAGGTGCCGACAGAGATAATCGCGGCGGCGCCTTCTGCAGCATGTTTGATGATTTCTAATCCTGTGTGACCTTTACAGCCCACAGTGAGGAAGCTGCCGTTATTGGCGGTCGGAATCGCCCCTTCAACGGCCAGTAAATAGCGGCCCTTGTAGGTTTCGAGTGCATTTTCGAGGTTTTCTTCGGCTTGCCAACCCGCAGCAGCCATTAAGGTTTCGTGATATTCCAAGGATATATGATCAAAAATCAGCGAATCTAGATTGGGGGTATCGGTACGAATTAAGGATTCTGAGCAGCCAGTACATTCGGCCATGTGTAACCAGATTAAGGGTACACGGTCGGCTAATTCGGCAGCTTCGGCTACTAAGTTACTAAAAGGGAGCGGCAATGCGAGCATGCTCGTCACCATGGCACTCCACTTCATAAAATCACGGCGACTAATGCCGTGCTGTTGCATTTTTTCAATCAGCGATTGTTGTTGACGGGGAGCGAATTGGCGTAACGCATCTAAGCGCGCCTTTCCCTGTTCATATAGGGCTGCATGTGTGTCCATGGGTCAACCTTTTTTGTTATTTAAATGTAAATTGGTAAGGGTTTACATAATTGACAGGGTCAGTTTAGGCCGTTGGAGTGTAAAGATTCTTGATGTATATCAAGAATTTTCAAGAGATGTGATAGAACTGAATTTGACATTTAATTAACATGACGCAGATCTAATTTCACTTTTTCTAATGGGACAAAATGTCTCATATTTGCCATTTTGGATGAAATCGGTCACTTTATCGGCGCTCATGTTATTTAAGGTTGCGCTGTTGAAAATGCCGACCTTAAGTGGGGGAGTCTGTGCATACGGCTTAATTGGACTAATATCAGCTTGTTTAAGAAAACCTTAAGATTCAGTTAATAGATTCAAAGGTAATCGTTAACGCGGAATATTCTATGAAGAAAATATTGTTGTTACTCAGTTTAATGGCTGCTGGCGTACAAGCCGCGCCGTCGTTGGATCATCAAGTGTTTAACGCGCAGAACCAAGCTGTTTCCCTGAGTGAGTTTAAAGGCAAAGTCGTCTATGTCGATTTTTGGGCCTCATGGTGTGGGCCTTGCCGTAAATCCTTTCCGTGGATGAATGAGATCCAAAAAAAGTATCAAGATCAAGGTTTGGCCGTCGTGGCAATCAACCTAGATACAGATAACGAGTTAGCCCAAGAATTCTTAAAACAAGTCCCCGCCAATTTTTCAGTGCGTTTCAATCCAGAAGGTGATGTCGCGCGCAGCTTCGATTTGCTGGGTATGCCGAGCAGTTTCATGTTCAATCGCCAAGGTCAGTTAGTGCAGCATCATGTTGGTTTTTATGCCGATAAAGCCGCTGAATACGAGCAAGAGCTCGTCAGTTTACTGAAGGAGTAATTTATGCTTAAACCCGCATTAGTCGCAGTCACACTCATTATAGGTTTGAGTGGTTGTTCAAATTTAGGGGTGCAGCCGTGGGAGAAAGGCCAGTTGGCACGTGCTGATATGGCGCTCGACAGTGAAAAGCTCGATCTGGCGCTCGATGACCATATTTATTTTAGTAAAGAAGGCAGTAGCGGCGGTCGTGCCTTTGCCGGTGGTGGATGTGGCTGTAACTAAACTCTCCGTTGGTGTTAGTTGCCCTTAGATGTAACGAATAGATGTGATGAGCTCTGGGGCGAAATCCCGCGGTATTGAATAGATGAAAGTGACCTACAGGTGTTGTCAGCTATGACCCAAAAAAAGAATCAAATAAATGCAAGACAATCGAAACAGATTGCGGGTGCGTTAGCCTTAGCCAGTTGTGGATTGTTTGCCACCAGTGGCCACGCGACTGAATTATCTAAAAAAGCAGACGACTGGAAGGTCGATGCTGCTTTAATGTATTACGGTGAGCAGGATAGAGTACAGGCCGTTGAAGCCATAGGTACAGCACAAAAAGCCTTTGGCGATGATAGCATGCTGGATCTCAAACTGGTGGTCGATAGCTTAACCGGTGCCTCGGCTTCGGGCGCTGTGGCTCAAAGTACCAGCCAAACCTTTACTCGTCCTTCGGGCAATGGCCAATACAGTGTGGCAGCGGGCGATACACCGCTCGATGACACGTTCCACGATACCCGCGTTCAAGGCAGCGTTAATTGGGCCCAAGCGCTTAATTCAGACTGGAAAGTCAACGCTGGGGTCTATGGTTCAAAAGAATTCGATTATATGTCAATGGGGCTCAATGCCAGTATTGAGCGCGGTTTCAACAAAGACAACACTACGTTATTTTTAGGCACAGCTTACAGCTTCGATGTGGTCGATCCTGTCGGTGGACGTCCGGTGGATTTATCCTCCATGGCGGTTCGCGATAACTTCGCCAGTGAAGCCGCCTACCGCACCGCATTTGATGCGACTCGTCAAAGTGGCAGTGATAACAAGCAAACCGCCGATGTGATGTTAGGCATCACCCAAGTGCTCAGTCAGCGCTGGTTGTTGCAGGCCAATTACGGCTTATCGAGTGTCAATGGCTATTTAACCGATCCCTACAAAGTGCTCAGTGTGGTGGATAATAATGGCATTACTCAGGATCTCTTGTATGAAAGCCGCCCCGATGCTCGCTTGAAGCATAGCTTCTATGTGATGACTAAAGGCGCGTTGGATGCGGGCGTGGTGGATTTTTCCTATCGTTATAATACTGATGATTGGGATCTCACATCGCACACCTTAGAAACCCATTACCGTTATTACTTTACGGGCAATTTTTACGGTCAATTGCATCTACGTTATTACCAACAAACGGCGGCTAACTTCTATCAACCTTTCTTGATGGCAGATACGCCACTGCCCGAGTTTGCCAGTGCCGACTATCGTATCGGTGATATGTCGGCTTATACGATAGGGATTAAATTTGGTCATAGATTATCGGGCGGTCATGAGATGTCGTATCGCTTAGAGTATTACCAACAGGATCCGAAAAATAACGGTACGACTATCCCAGGAGAGTTGCAAAACTTTGATCTGTTCCCGACGCAGAAGGCAATAACAGCACAGTTTAGTTATTCTTTTTAATACGAAATAATGCTACTGACTCAGATAGCAAGGCGTTAAACTGTATGGGTAGCTTAGCTACCCATACTCAATTTACCCCTGAGCTTATTTAAGCTGAATTCCAGTGGGGTGCCATGTAAAGAGGTGATTTATGATGTCGACATCATCCCTAAAAACCGCACTTTATTCGCTGCAACGCCGTGATTGGGGTTATGTGGGCGAATTTAGGGCCATGGCGAGTCCCTGTGAAATACTCATTGCATGTGATCAACTTGATATTGCCGACGATATGTTGGATATGGCCGTCACTGAGGCGCTGCGTATTGAACATAAGTACAGTCGCTTTATTGCGCAGAACTGTCTGTGGCAATTAAACCATGCCTATGGTCATAAGCAGCTTATTGATGAAGAAACCTGGCAGTTATTGGCTTTTGCCAAACAATGTTTTCAGCTTAGTGATGGATTATTTGATATCTCTGCAGGGCCGTTAATGGAACTGTGGCGCTTTGATCCCAAAGCCCAATTGCCCGAACATGCCCGCATACTTGCCGCGAAAGCCTTAGTGGGGTTTGAGCGTATCGAGTTTGATTCGCGCCATATTGAGATGCCAACGGGCATGAAATTGGATTTTGGTGGCGTAGCTAAGGAATATGCGGTTGATAGAGTCGCCTATGAGTTGGCTGAATGTTATCCAGATATTCCTGTGTTAGTGAATTTTGGCGGCGATATCGCCTGTCCTGTGTCCAAAGTGAACCCATGGCAGGTGGGCATTGAAGATCCTCGCCATCTCGATCACGCGGCCAGTGTACTGGCTATTAGCCAGGGCGCATTAGCGACCAGCGGCGATACACGGCGATTTTTTGAAGTCGATGGAAAGCGTTACGGCCATATTGTCGATCCACGCACTGGCTACCCTGTCGTCCATGCGCCGCGCTCCGTGACTGTGTTAGGGCCAAATTGCGTGACCGCGGGAATGCTGGCGACTATGGCCATGCTACAGGGCCAAGATGCGGAAGCATTTTTACAGCAACAAGATGTTAAGTTTAGTATTTTCCGTTAAGGGTTCTTTTAAAAGGCTCTGTTAAGGACATTGAATGCGTATTATGTTGGTTGAAGACAATGAGTTATTGGCCCAAGGGATTTGCTTGAGTTTGGCAAAGCTGGGCATGCAGGTTGATCACCTTAATAGTTATCAGCAAGCATTACAGGGTGTTAAAAATGAAAGCTTCAGTGCCATAGTGCTCGATCTGGGTTTACCCGACGGTAACGGTAAAGAGTTACTTAAAGCTTGGCGTCAGCAGGGAGTGTCAATTCCTACAATAGTCCTGACCGCCAATACTGATTTTGACACTAAGCTCGAATGCTTAGACATGGGCGCCGATGATTATCTCGGTAAACCTTTTGATGTGCGTGAATTGGCCGCGCGCATTCGCGCCATTGTCAGACGCCAGTACGGGCTCGATCACAACAGTTTGATTATTGGCGCGCTGTGTATTGATTTAAATACCCGTGAAGTGACCTTTCGCGATCAAAATGTGCTGCTTTCACGGCGTGAATTCCAATTATTGCTTGAACTCGCACAATCAGCTGGGCGCGTATTGACGCGCAGCCAACTGGAACAGTTAACCTATGGTTGGGATGAAGTCGGCAGCAACTCGATTGAAGTACACATTCATCATTTGCGTAAAAAGCTCGCCAATGAGCTGATTAAAACCGTGCGTGGAATCGGCTATACCTTGATTGAAATAAATTAATTCGCTGAATTAAGTGACAATACTCACGTTTGTGGGTATTGATACCTCAGTGATTAGCTGAGGGTAAACGTTAGGAAACTAAAGTGATTCGATTAAAGGGGCTGGATGTGTATTCACTGCGTTTGGTACTGACATTATTGATTTTGTCAGGTATTTCAGTGTCCGTTGCTGTCTCTAGCTGGTTGAGTACTCGGGATTCTAAGCATCAAATAGAAGAACTCTTCGATGCGCAAATGCTGCAAACCGCGAAAATGCTGGAGCTGTTTTATCACACTGAGCCCGGTGCGACGCCCCAGAGTACCGCGAGACCGCAAGTGCTCCACGTTCCCGATAGCCAGATCAGTTCCTTTGCCGAAAAAGCCGATGCCCTAAAACTCGCCTATGAGCATAAATTGGCGTTTCAAATTTGGAGTGAGGCGGGCGAAGCCTTAGTGCTGTCGGACAATATTGGCCATCAACCTATCACCCGATTCGTGCAGGGTTATCACAAGAAAGTGTTCGAAGGTGAACTCTGGCATGTGTTCAGTTTTTTCTCGGTTAAAAATCATGTTTGGATTGTCACCGCTCAGCAGGATGAAGTGCGCCAAGAGCTCGTATCGCAAATCATGCACAACGCGGTTATCGTGCCCTTGATTGTGCTGCCTTTGACACTACTTATCGTTAGCCTATTGTTTTATCTATTGTTCCGGCCATTAAAAACCTTCGAAAGGGAGTTGATTGGGCGGGCGCCGAACGATCTCACGCCGCTGACTATGTCACTACCGAAAGAGCTCGTACCCGTTCGCCGTGCATTAAACTTATATATCAATAGCATAGCTAGATTCATTGCCCGTGAACGCCGTTTTAGCGCCGATGCCGCCCATGAACTTAAAACACCATTATCTGTGATTAAATTACATCAACACGGTTTAGAGAGCCTGATTGACGATGATCCACAGCAGAAATTTCATCTAGCCGCGATTGATGCCGGCGTGGTGCACATGAGTCATACCGTTGAACAGTTACTCGTGTTAGCGAGAGTGGATTCGATAAATGAGCTCAATGTGTCATCCCACGCTATCTTGCCTATGGTTGAAGATGCGCTTAATCAATTGATGCCACAAATCACCGATTATGAATGGAATATCGATATCGCGCCCCAGCTGACCGTGACTTGCGATCGGTTCTATCTGCTGCTGGTGCTAAAAAATATTATCGAAAATGCCTGCAAATACAGCCCGCAGGAATCAGAAATCTCAGTGTCGGCCCATTCACTGGGTGATGAGATTAGTATCTGTATTGCGGATCGTGGCCAAGGCATGACAGAAGAGCAGATTGCTAATGCCACAGAGCGTTTTTATCGTGTGAATGAAAATGAAGGCATAGGTGCGGGTTTAGGTTTGTCTATCTGCCATCACATCATTGAATTGCACCAAGGCCGTTTAGTGATAGCGCCAAGGGAGCAGGGCGGATTATCTGTGACTCTTTTTTTGCCGCAATAGTTCAGAAGTTAACATCTTAAAATAGATCTGCAGTTTAAGTGACATCACCTCAGTGGTTTTGATACATTTGGGTGAGTGTAATTGTGCGTTTGTCTGCTATTTTAGAAAAAATTCTTAGGTTTACCAACAGATTGGTTCGCTAATTGTGTTTTTTCATCTAAGATCATCCACACTAAGTTGAGACTTTAAAAAGTCTCATTTTACTTTCAAAAATGTAGCATTTGGATCACTTAACCTGCTTTTGTAACTGTGAAAGCAGAAATATGCATGATAATGTTATTTTTATATTCCTTTTAGGTATAAACTTATTCTCAAATAGTATTGTGTAGAAGGGGTTAACTGCATCTTTATTTATGAGTTTTTTTCTCCTTCTGATATCTTTCGCGATATGTAAGCAACTGTTTTTTTTCGCCCCTAAGCGAGGGTGAAAAAAATTCACTGTATACATAAAAAACATTGATTTCTTAGTTTATTTTTTAGGTTACCTATCTATGGTTAGCTTGTTGCGTTGCCCATCGTCCAAACCTTATTCGTCACTCATTTGTTCACTGACGCTAGGCGCTGTTGTCGCCCTGTCTGGTGTCGCGTACGCTGAAGAGACAAAACCCGCCGAGACAGTTCCTGTGGTAACTCCGCCGAAAGTGATTTCTCAGCCCGCTACAAAAAATCAAGTGAGATTCACTAAGACAGGCGCTTTCGATAGCGATACTGTGGTGAAGATTGCAAAACGTTTGGCAGCGAAACCGTATGTGGCCCTTAAAGACCCGTTACCGGCCGGCCTGGCTAAATTGTCATATGATGAATACCGTGACATTCGTTTTAACCCGACTGCGTCTATTTGGCGTGATCAGGGCGTGCCTTTTCAAATGCAAATGTTCCACCGTGGCTTCTATTTCCAAGATTTGATCGAAATTGCGATTGTGGAAGGTCAGAACGCAACGCACTTGGCCTATGAGCCTAAGTATTTCACTGCGGGTGAAGTGATTACCCAAGCATTACCCAATGACGACATTGGTTATTCAGGTTTTCGCATTCATAACCAGCTGAATACCAACGGTGTGTTTGACGAACTTATGGTGTTCCAAGGTGCGAGTTATTTCCGTGCTTTAGGTAAAGGTAACGCCTATGGTTTATCTTCACGTGGTTTAGCGTTAAAAACTGCCGATGCCGAAGGAGAAGAATTCCCAATATTTCGCGCTTTTTGGGTTGAACGTCCATACAATGACAGCAACTTGATTGTTGTGCATGCCTTGCTAGATAGCCCAAGTGTGGCGGGTGCTTATACTTTCTCTGTCCGTCCTGGTGATAACACTTTGATTGACGTTGAAGCGACGCTGTTTCCGCGAGTTGAGCTGAGCAAAGTGGGTTTAGCCCCAAGCACAAGCATGTTCCTGCATTCACTCAATGGTCGTCATGATACCGATGACTTTAGACCTGAAGTGCATGATTCTGACGGTCTATTGATGTTAAACGGTCGTGGTGAGCATTTATGGCGTCCATTGGCTAACCCACGTCAATTACAGGTCAGTGCGTTTTCTGACAACTCACCACAGGGTTTTGGTTTGATCCAACGCGAGCGTGATTATGCGTCTTACCAAGATTTAGAAGCACATTATGAACGTCGCCCAAGTCTGTGGATTGAGCCTGTGGGCAACTGGGGCCAAGGTTCTGTGGTGTTGACTGAAATTCCGACAGAGTCTGAAATTCATGACAACATCGTCAGCTACTGGAAACCTCGTCAGCCTATTCCTGCGGGCAGTGAATTCCACTTTGCCTACCGCATGAGCTGGGGTGAAGAACCCGCGGCTAAAGTCGGTGCTGTGCATGTGTCTCGCTCTGCCAGTGGCCGTGCCGATATTGCTAAAGCAACACCAAGACGTTTATTTGTGGTCGACTATCAAATTGAAGGTCCGATGACAGATGAAATGCCAGTCGCTAAAGTAGAAGCGTCTGGTGGTGTGGTTACCAATGTGGTGATTGCCCGTAATGCAGCCAATAATGGCTATCGCTTAGCTTTTGAATTAGAGCCAGAAGATAAAGAACTTATCGAACTGCGCGCTGAACTCAAGTTCCCAACTCCTCGTCAGGTTGAAACCTGGCTCTATCGCTGGACGCTGTAAGGTTCATGACGGAGCAACATGATATGACTGTATCCGAAAACTCGGTACTCGAGACGGAAGTCCTCGTGGGTGGTAGTGCTATGCCAAATGAACGGCCTGGCGCTATGGAACCCCAAAATTTAAGTAAGATGCCAGAGGGATTCCCTCGCCGTAGTACAGTGGCGAATGGAGTACGTTCGCGTGCTTCACGCCGCTTCTTAGTGGTTGGCGGTGCTTTATTACTGTCTTTATTTGCTATTTATGAAATGGGTGCGGTATTTAGTATCGGTGGCATTACGCCGCTAGAATATCTCGTGTTGGCGTTATTTGCGGTCAACTTTTGTTGGATCGCCTTAGCGTTTTGTAGTGGTATTGCGGGTTTTTTAATTTTGCTGCGCAAACCGCGGGCAAAAGATCTGCAAGTGACTGAGCTGCATACGCGCACCGCGATTTTAATGCCGACCTACAACGAATCCCCTGATAGGGTATTCTCTGCGGTTTCTGTGATGGCAGAAACCTTGTCGCAAACGGGTCATGGTCATGCTTTTGATTGGTTTATCTTAAGTGATACCACAGATCCCGATATCGCCTTACTTGAAGAGCAGGCGTTTCTGGTGTTACGTCAAGAAACCCATAAGCATTCGCGGGTGTATTACCGTCGCCGTCGTAAAAACGTCGCCCGTAAAGCGGGTAACGTAGCCGATTTTTGCCGTCGTTGGGGGTCGCGCTATGATCACTTGTTAGTGCTTGATGCCGACAGTTTGATGGAGTCTTCAACCATCACTGGCTTAGCTCAGCGCATGCAGGCCGATCCTGATGCGGGTTTGATCCAAACGATTCCGTCGTTGATCAATGGCACCACTTTAATGGCCCGTTTACAGCAATTTGCGGCGCGTATTTATGGTCCGGTAATTGGTACCGGGTTAGGCTGGTGGGTACAAAAAGAAGGTAACTTCTGGGGCCACAACGCCATTATCCGCACCGAAGCCTTTATGACCGCGGCCGGATTACCCAACCTTAAGGGTAAGCCACCTTTTGGTGGCCATATCATGAGCCATGACTTTGTTGAAGCTGCGCTGATCCGCCGTGCGGGCTGGAGTGTGGTCATTGCCTATGACTTACCAGGTTCATACGAAGAATGTCCACCGTCGATTATCGACTTAGCCGTGCGTGATCGCCGCTGGTGCCAAGGTAACTTGCAGCATTCGCGTATTTTGCCGACCAAAGGTTTGCACTGGGTGAGCCGTTTGCATTTACTGACGGGTATCATGGCCTATTTATCATCACCTTTCTGGTTGATGTTGATTTTGACCGGTTTGATGTTAGCCCTGCAGGCGCACTTTATTCGACCTGAATATTTCACCGATCAATTTTCACTGTTCCCCACTTGGCCCATCATGGACTCGGATAGGGCATTGAGATTGTTCTACATTACTATGGGTGTCTTGTTCGGTCCTAAAATATTCGGCGTCTTGTTACTGCTTAAAGATGGCGAGTTTGCTCGCAGTGTGGGTGGCCGGATTAAAGCAATATTCAGTGTTATTTTTGAGGTCATACTCTCAGCGCTGATTGCACCTATCATGATGTTTATCCATTGTGGTGCCGTGATGTCTATTCTGATGGGCCGTGACAGTGGCTGGTCGCCGCAACGTCGTGATGACGGCAGTATGCCTTGGATGACGCTAATCTATCGTCACCGCTGGCATATGCTGGCGGGTGTGATGTTAGGTTATGCGGCGATTTTGGATTCTTTGACTTTGTTAGCTTGGATGAGTCCGGCGTTGATTGGACTCTGGATTGCCGTGCCTATTTCAGCTTGGACGGGTTCTGTTAAAATCGGCGAAGTGTTCAAGCGTGCGGGTATTCTTGCGACACCTGAAGAGCGTAATCCTGCAAAGATTTGCTTGCAAGCACAGGAAGCGCGTGCCGCTTACCAAGAACACATTGCTGAGCCTTGGACATTAGCACAGGTGCTTAAAGACCCTGAGTTGATGGAATTGCATTTGGCTATTGTAGATAAACAGCCTTTGCGCGCTGCGGGGACTCCGATTGAAGCGATGGAAGCGATAGTGCATGTGAAAGTGCATGAGGCTCGTTGCCAACAGAGCGCATTAGCTGTATTGAATCGCCAAGAAATGGCGATGGTATTAGCGAATCCTTTGATGTTACGTAGCTTGCAGAAATTACCCGAGCAGTTTGTTGAAGAAGATCTGGTGTCTTTTTGCTAACAAATATCAACACATAGCCAACCATCATTAGCGCAGCATTTGCTCATAAATGAAGTTGGTTATGATAATGAAAATGCCACTGACGACCTCAGTGGCATTTTTTCTTTTCATAATCTGCAGTTTTCCCCTAGTAATTCACTGATCCCCATGGAATAGTCGTATTACATGACTGACATGATCGCTGGTTTTCAGCTGACCTTAAATAGCGAAGGGAGTATTTATGGTATTGCACAAGATCATCCAGTATTTCTCACCGTTTGTACGCGCATCGCAAATTAAACGTATGCCCATGAGTCGCTGTTTGGGACTGTTAGTGCTGAGCGTTATTGTCTGTTTTCCTATCACGTCAGTGGCAATGGCTACCGATGATACTCAAGCCATTTCATCGAATCCCAGCATTGGGGCACAGCAAGACATGCTGCAGCTAAACAGTGTGCAACCAAGCACAGAGAGTAAAGTCGATGAGCCCGATGCAGTCTTGCCACTGACGGCATTAGTGCCGCAGGTGTTGCTGCTGGATCTTGCGGGCGTTAATCCTATTTTTGGTCTGCATTATCGCGAATTAACATTATCACCAAATACCTTATCAGCGGCCGATGTGGCGCGGGTTCAAGCTGATGTGACGGGCTACTGGCGTTATATCAAGACCTTTGCACAGTGCAATAACGGCGCACCCGTAGACACAGTATTAAGCGTTATTCCAACGGATGCTCAATATCAAAGGGTGCTAAAACAAGTCGCCCATTTAGTGCAATTGGATGCGACTGATCCCTGGGAAACCTTAGTGCTGGATGAAAAGTTAACGGTCGGAATGAGTCATCCACTCCTTGATACCATAGCTAAACGTTTGTGGCGCTTGGGTGACTTAGCCATTGAGCCAACGACGAACCTTGTCTATAGCGAAGAATTGGTGGTTGGTGTTAAGCGTTTCCAACAAAGGCATGGGTTAAAACAGGACGGGGTGATTGGTAAGCAGAGCTTGTATTGGCTGAATCAATCGCCAAAGGCGAGGGCTGTCTTATTGGCTAAAAATACTATTCGGCAACGAGTGTTTGAACGTAAGTTGGAGCCAAGCTACTTGCTGATTAACGTGCCCGCCTTTGAGATGTTCTTAGTCGATAATGGCACCACAGTGCTCAATTCCAAAGTGATTGTGGGCAAACCTTCTCGGCAAACCCCGCTGCTGGATAGCCAGATTTCCAGCGTGGTCCTCAATCCCAGTTGGCGAGTGCCGAGCAGCATTTTACGCCGAGATATCCTGCCGCAGATTCGGCGAAATGGTCATTATCTTAATGAACGCCAATTTGATGTGTATGACTATAACGGTCAATTGGTGCAACACATGCCAGAAGAATGGCAGGCTTTAGCTAGCACTTCGTTTCCCTATCAGCTAGTGCAACGCCCAGGGGTGAAGAATGCATTAGGCAAATATAAGTTCCACTTTGATAACAGTTTTAGTGTTTATTTGCATGGCACTTCTGAGCCAAGTCTCTTTAATAAGGATGATAGGGCACTATCATCAGGCTGTATTCGGATTGAAAAAGTCACTGAATTAGCTCAATGGTTTAAGGAACATTTAGTCAAAGATAAGCGTTTATGGGACAAATTAGCCCCAGATGTAACGCAGCCCCAGTGGTTTTCACTTTCTCAAAAGCTGCCAGTGCATCTGGTGTATTGGACTGCGTGGCTAGATGACAGTGGGCAAGAGCAATACCGTAATGACATTTACCATTTAGAAGCTGAGTTGACGAATGCCGTGCCTGCCACGGTTTTAGATCTCAATTAAGATTTTGCACGATAAAGCAGAGTAAGATAACAAATTGAACTCGCAGAGCATTTTAAAATCGTGGACAGAATAGGGTTGGCAAAACTTGATCTTAGGGCCTATTCAGTATAATTTGCTTGATTAGTGACCAAAAAGCATGCAAAAGGTGATCATGTGACTTTGATATGTCCTGCCCGTAGGCAGTTATTGTTAGGCCTAAGTGGTGTGGCATTATGTTCTTTTATTCCCTCAAAAGCAGTAGCCAGTCGTTCAACCAAAGGGAGCCGTGAGTTAAGTTTGTTTAATCGCCATACCGGTGAACGCGACGATGGCAGTTACTGGGTTGATGGTCATTATCAAAGTAAGGTATTAGACGATTTCAGCCATTTATTGCGCGATCACCGTCAGAATGTGGCAGCGCCCATGGATAAACGTTTATTCGATTTACTCTATTCACTTAAAATGACGTTGAATGTCGACGATGAAATCCATGTGATTTCTGGTTACCGTTCACCCAAAACCAATGCCATGCTAGCGAGCAACAGTGGCGGCGTGGCAAAAAAGAGTTATCACATGCGCGGTATGGCTATGGATATTGCGATCCCAAACGTTAAGCTTAAAACCCTCAGAGACGCGGCTTTATCCTTAAAACTGGGAGGCGTGGGTTACTATCCTAGCTCTGGCTTTGTGCATGTCGATTGTGGGCCAGTACGACATTGGTAGCTTGAATGATTTGTTGTTGGACTCGTTGATAGAATCTTTGCTCTAGGGTTTGAGACTCTGTCAGGTAATGCCTCAGCAGCGGGATAAATTGCTGGTTAAGTTTGTTCATTTCTCTGTGTTGTTGCCAATCACAAATCAATAAACTCAAATGTTGTGAGAATTGATACTGCCTTTGCCTTTGTAACTCAATGTCGACCGACTCAATGACCTGCATGAGTAATATTAAGCTGCGGTTTTTCTGTTGCGCACAAGCGAGCAATTCTAAGAATTTTAATTCGAGGGTATTTTGCTGGTAAGGAACGGTTTCGATAAGTGAGATAAGTTCACGGGCCAGTTGGCATGAAAGTCTGTTTTCTTGTTGTAACTGATATAGTGCATGACGCATTTTTTGACACAGCAGTTATCGAAATTTGCCCGAGCTTATCAGGCTTCTTAATTTCCCAGTGTGATCTAGATCGCGTGTTTTTTGTTTGAGATCAAAGCCTTTTCTCAGCTGTAACAGTCAAGATACAAGTTCTTCAATTTGATAAATAGCTACCTTTTTTACTAACGCCGCGGCTTAAAAATTGGTGGGGTGTAGGATTCTTGTGTGCCTTGGGTATCTATGTTAGTATTCGCGCGCTTTATATGAGCCGTCATTGGTCGAAAATGTCGGCAACTTTTTACTCTAAATTTAAGTGAGAAACACATGTCTTACACTATCCAAGCACAAACCCGCACTGAAATAGGGAAAGGTTCGAGCCGCCGCCTACGCCATGCTGGTAAAGTTCCTGCTGTTATTTATGGCCAAGGCAAAGAGCCAGTTTCTATTGTTTTTGATCACAAAGATATCATCAACATTCAAGCTAACGCTGATTTCTACACTTCAACTCTGACTATCGTTGTTGATGGTAAAGAAGTGGGTGTACGCGCACAAGCTATGCAACGCCACGTGTTCAAGCCAATCATTGAACATGTTGACTTCGTTTACGCTTAATTGTCGTAACTGAAGCAAAAAAGCGCCTAAGGGCGCTTTTTTTGTGGCTGATTTTTATCTGATGGATCGGCGTGACTCATTTTATTGTTGCCAAAGACTTATCATAGATAGGCAGAGTGTATCGACACTCCACCCGAGTCTTAATCTTGCTACTTGATATTAAAGTTGTAATAGATATCAAGAGATTGCCCTAAAGTACCCGATACGGTTTCGAGATAAAGCTGTGAGAGCAGGTAATATCTGACCGTCATCTCATAGCCAGGGTTAAACACGCCTACCCCGTATTTCACCATCAAGTTCTCGCCGATAAAGCCACTGATCGCCACACGGCCTTCATCGTTGGTGTCGAGTTGCACGTTAGAGAAACCAAACTCTTCTATTAATCCGGTCGCGGTATTACCTATATTATTTATTGCGCCGCCGCCCACCTGCGAGCCTAAACCTAAGGCCGCGCCCATCATCAACGAGTTATTTTGCTCATTGTTGGCACTGTTAAAACCACTGCCTTTAATAATGTAAGACAAGATTTCAGCCTGCTCTTTAGCGGGGTTAGAGAACAGGGTCACCACAGGGCGGGCGGGAGTGCCAGTAACGCGCACACCTGCGACTAAGTCTTCACTCTTAATCTCGCGTATTGCCTCAATATTTAAGTTTGGCACTGACGTTGGCCCCACAAACTGCACTTCGCCGGTACGGATTTTCAGGGTTTGGCCCATAAATTTGTAACTGCCCTGATTGACCTTGATATTACCGAAGAGCAAAGGTGGGCGGAACGCTTGTTGTTGCAGCTTTAAGGTTCCTTGCAGCTTACCCTTGAGGCCCATGCCATCAATCCTGAGCTCGTTGCCTACACTGATATTCAGATCGGCCACGACGGCATAGGGGCTGGTTTTAGGTTGCATAGCGGCAATGGAATCGTCAAAGACCACGTCTTCTGAGGTGGCGATACCGCCTTCTGCTAATGGCACAATTTTAATATTACCAGAAGGGACGGCAATTTTTCCTTTTACTGCCAGTTGCTTACTATTGAAGCTTAAATTGATATCGGGTGAAACATCGAGGATAGCCAGTGGCGGTTGGATCACGGCGAGCTTATCGCCTTCGAGGGCTAATTCGCCACTAAATTGACCTTGGGGCCATTGCAGTTGACCATTTACCCTGCCCAAACCATTACCCATCATCCAGCGGCCTTTGAGCTGGGCTTGTTGACCCGCGAACGACATAGACAGGTCAATTTTGTCTATGAGTGTTGGGTTTGCCGTCAGGGCTAAGGCGCCCTCCGTTAAGGCCATGCTTCCCGACACTTCCGGCGCCTCTAGACTGCCCGCAAAGTTAAGCTGACTGGTGAGTAAGCCTTGTACCGTATTGAGTTGTGGGAAAAATTCTCCCAGCGGTTGTAAGTTGATTTGCTTGATATTGGCATAACCAGAGAGCGAGCGGTCAGG
The DNA here is from genome assembly GCF_031932065.1 of Shewanella scandinavica. NCBI lineage: Bacteria > Pseudomonadati > Pseudomonadota > Gammaproteobacteria > Alteromonadales > Shewanellaceae > Shewanella > Shewanella scandinavica. Next base: position 63,039 of record NZ_JAUOES010000006.1, on the reverse strand, counting down.
GGTGACATTGACGTTGATCTCACTCTGCCAACTGGCCACGCCTTCAGATTCAAAATTTAATACTGTTGCAAGCCGTTTAGCATCTAAGGTCGCCAGCAATGACAGATGTTGGTAATTAATGGTGACTTCACGATTCTTATCCCGTTTGAGCATGATACTGCCGGGGGCAAAATCAAAGTTCACATCGGCTGTGGGTTTACGACCCGTTGCCCAAGCAAAATTGGCTAACAATGAGGCGGGGCCATCCCAGCGCATATTCGTTGGCAATATCGGCACGAGTAATTGCCCCGGATTCCCCGAGTAGCTCACCTGCGCGCTGCCTTTTTTGCCGATTGTCGTCTCGCTGTTTAGGCAGATACGGCTGTTCGGGTTCATGAGGCAAAACGGCGTGATGCTGCCCTGATTCTTGTTTTGATCCCAAGCGAGATTAATGGCGTTATCGAGCTGCCATAGGCCAACGGGGGTATTGAGATTTAGACGTTCGACATCGAGCCGTAGTCGCGATTTTTTCACATCGTATTGGCTACTCACTGTGGTATCGAGGCCAAGATCGCCCGTGGCATTCAGGGTCAGCTTTTGAGCGTCAATCGTGCCTTTCACCCCGAGTGTCACTGTATCTACATTCTGATCCGCAATCTGTAAGGCTTTCGATTTCAGCGAGATAGCAAATTCATGTTGATCTAGCGGCTTGTAATAGGCCTTTAAGTTGGATTCTCGCAGTTTAATGTTTTGATAAAACAGTTCAGCGAGTTGGGCGGTGAGTTCAACTTGAGGGTGTTTTTCATCCCCTGTGACATTAATTTGCGCCTGCAATTGGCCGCTGGCCTTAGGCAACCAAAGACCGAAGTCGGGTACTTGTAGCTCACCCTGTAGATCCCAGTTGGCGTTGGCTTCGCCTTTGAGTGCCAGAGTCGAGCCCAGTACTTTGGCGTTCAGCCCCTTAGAACTGACATACAGGGAATCATTCACACTGATATCCCCTGTGATATCGAAGGGATAACCTTGCAGGGTGCCCGTGAGCTCAGTGTCGTTCAGGGAGACTTGCCAGCGAGGATCAGCAAATGAGCCTTGAGTGCGTAATTTTCCTGAAATCAAACTGTCCGGTAGACCGGTTGCTGCTTGTGCCGTATCCGTTTGTGGAAGTTGTACTTCCTGCAGTTTGACGTCATTGAGCCAGAGATTGGCGTTCCAGCGAATGGCTTTTTGATAATCGAGTTCGCCCGTGAGCTTGACCTGACCAATCGCGCCTGTTGCATCAAGATTATTAATGGTTAACTTCGCATCTTGATGCTGAAGGCTAGTGTCTATGGCGAGTACTTTATGGAACGGCGTCGTCAGTTCACCTTTAAGGCTCGCCTCTTGACGATTGAGATCGCCATAACTTTCCAGTGCCACATCACTGACCGAATATTCAGGGCTTTTTAGCGGCCACTGCAGTCGTGTCTGTTCAAGTTTTACCTTGTAGGGCAGGTTAGGCTCGCGAAGTGTTATCTGCCCATCTAGCGTGAAGTCTGCATCGCCCTTGGCGACAGCGTTCACCTGCAATTGCCCTAAGCTTTGGCTCAGCTTTACATCTAGTGCTTGGTGAGTCAGCTCAGGTAATTCGGCTAATTGGTTAAGGGTGAGGTTGGCTTCTAAATCGAGTGGATAATCTTTATCGAGCGTTAAACTGCCTGTGATATCCGCGCTGCCATCTGTATGGCTGATGGCGAGATGATCTAAGGTCAATTGATATTCGCGGAAACGACCTTGCAGCTCGGCATGGCTAAAGACATCTTTACGATCGCCGATTTGCAGCGTGGTGTTATCAAGCGTGAGGGCATTGACCGTCACAGGAAAAGGCATAAACACTTGTGGCAAATGCGCTAGAGCCCACTCTGCACTACTGTTTTTTGCTGGCTTGTCTTTTGCCGGCGAGTTGGCCGATGGATCTGGCGTCGCATTGGCTGTTGTGCTGGCCGCTGCGTTGGGTGTCGTACTCGCGGCTATGTCGGCGTTAGAAGCCGTCGTTGTCGCTGCTTGGCTCGTTTGTGCGGCATCGGTTGCTGTGGGGAGCAGCACGAACAATCCTTCACTGGAAAGCTGCTTAACCGACAAGCCTTCGGCAAACCACTTTGCCTCTGCGTTAAGGCGATTGGCTGTAAATTGCATCTCATCCACTTGGATATTCACAGCCTTGAGCTCCGCGGAGTCTAACTCAATATCAAAGGGTAATTGCAGCTCGTTGGGCTCTTCATCGAGCGGCACTATCGGGGTTTCGTTTGTGTCGGCAGACAGGGCTAAGGTATCAATAGTCACATCGACTTTGGCCGCAGATAAGCCATTCACACATAAACGTTTTTGTAGTAAACAGGCGGGTTGCCAGAGTAAATGCAGATCCTCAAGTTGCACCTTGATGCCAGCCATAGACCAAGACGCATGGGACAGGGCTAAGTCTTTATTAATGGAGCCTGAGGTGTAAGTGAGATCAAGATCGGGCACAAACTGATCGGCTAAGCCTACTGTGATGCGCGAACCAAACTCAGTGCCGAGTAATAGGGCGATTAACACTAAAAGCCCTAATGGCACATAGATGATAATCCGAGTCCAGAGTTTGAACTGTCGCCACAGTTTTTGAATGAATGACACCGATTGGGTGACAGAATTCGCAATGGCTTCAGTGACTTCGGTGATAGGGCTGTCTATTACGTCTTGCTCTGTTGGCTTATTATGCTCTGGGGGCTGGCTCATAGATCAGTCCCCATGGTCAGGTGAATACGCCATGATCTTTCAATGGTATCGGTTTCTTTCAATCCAACCCCTAAATCCAGTTTGATTGGGCCGATGGGGGAGATCCAATGGATACCGCCACCGACAGAGACAACAGGTTCAAATTGATTATTATCGAAGGCGTTACCCGCATCGATAAAGGTACCGACCCGCCAAGTGGGGGTTACATAATATTGATATTCTAAACTGCCGACCATTAAATAGCGGCCACCTATGACCTCGCGATTGGTTTTGCCATCATCTGCGACATAATCTAAATAGGGACCCAATTCTTGATAACCATAACCCCGTACACTTTGATCACCACCGGCAAAATAGCGCAGCGAAGGCGGGATAGAAGCCAGATCATTCTCGTTGGCTAAGTTGGCGGCTAAATCGATACGCGCAACAATCCTGTGATTGTCGAAGAAGGTATCAATCCATTTAAATTTGGCTTGAAGGCGTGCTAAGCGGGTTTCTGAGCCTAAATTGGGATCGGCATAATCTAGGCTGTAAATCTGCCTGAAACCAGACTTAGGATCGAGTGAATTATCACCCCGCGTTGTTCGCGAAAAGTTTATGCCAGCCAGATAAAACGACGGCATATAATCGACATCAGACTGGGTGTATTCTTCGCGAATAGCCTCAAGTGAATAATTCATTAGCCACTGATTTTCGAGTCTTTGTTGGCGCAATAGTCCAATAAGGTATTTAGTCGATTCAAGCTGACCAGTGTTACTAAAATCGCGATTCTCGGCGTCATACACTTGGGTCACACCGTATTTATCCCGCAGTAAACCGACGCGGATTTTTAATTGATCATCTAAGGGATGTGTCAAGGGGATAGTATAAGTGGTTAATAACTTAGGTCTATCCGGTGACCATTCGAGGCTGGTTTCCTGTGAATGGCCGTATTTATTGATTTGTGGCGTGCGCCAAGTGACGCGCACCCTTGGGTCGAAAGCTTGGTCTGTCTTACCAATATCACCACCAAAACCGAGCTCAATAGCGTGGCTTGCCTTAGGGGTTAATTCGACCAGCACCGGAATATGACTGTCTTCGACACCGTCGATTTGCGGGATCACTTTAATATTGGCGAAATAGCCCGTGTCTAATAACTGGCGATTCAGCGCACCCACACGGCGAGTCGAGTAGGAGGCGCCTTCTTTAAAGGGAATAAGTTTTTCTAAAATTTCAGGTTCTAAAGTATGGCCTTCGAAGCTGACTTGGCCAAATTTATAACGTTTGCCAGAGTTAAAATGCAAACTTACCTGCGCGGTATTGATGTCGCGGTTAACTTTAATCTGTGATTCCGTAAATTCGCCATCGAAGTAACCTCTGGCCAGAGCTAAGGTGACCAGTTGCGATTTTACGTCGCTATACACACCGTGGTTGAGCACATCGCCAGGCTTAAGGTTGACCTTTGCCAGCCATTGATCGAAGGCGCGATCATCGAGCATTTCACCACTGAAGTTAATATCGACCCACTGGACTATGGTTGGCTCGCCGGCAGTGATCACCAGTTTTAGTTCCCACGGTCCCTTGTCATGTTCCGTCAGTTTTTCTTCCACTTCGCCATGATAGTAACCCATGGATTCTAAGGCTGTGCTGACATTGTCATCGACATTAAACAGAAAGGCACGGCGCTGCACCTCGGATTCGGGTAAGGTGCCTAAGTGCGCAACTATGTTACGTTGCAGAGCTTCATTCACGCCTGTGACAGATAATTTAATAAATTCATCTGCCGCCGCAGCGACGGATGTGACTGAAATCAGACTCAGAAATAAGCAAAAACGAAAGTAATGTGAGGTGATTTGCAAAAATGGCTGCACTTTATAGTCCCTGTGATGTGGCATCATTGTCGCCAGAATAAAACCAACAGGCAAGGAGATGATTGAAATTACACGATGAAATGGTTACAAAGGACGCTACTTTTTAAGGGGATGTAAAGAATGAAAACAAAATTAGCCACCTTTAGTTTAATTATCTCGGGTTTACTTTTTATGTCACACAACACCTTTGCCAATGACAAACCGTTCGCGATTGCGATCCACGGCGGCGCTGGCACGATTTCTAAGGCTAATCTCACCCCTGAACAACGCCAAACCTACAAAGATAAGTTAAAGGAAGCGATTGATAAAGGCTCAAAAGTGTTAGAAGAGGGCGGTGACAGCTTAGTCGCGGTGCAAACAGCCATTAATATTCTCGAAAATAGCCCACTGTTCAATGCTGGTATAGGCGCGGTGTACACCTACGACGGTGGGCATGAGTTAGATGCGTCCATTATGGATGGCAAAACCATGAATGCTGGTGCAGTGGCTGGAGTGCGCCATATCGCCAATCCCATTGATCTCGCTTTAGCTGTGATGAATAAGTCTGAGCATGTGATGCTCTCGGGCGCAGGTGCAGAAGAATTTGCCCTGACTCAAGGCTTTAGCTTAGTGCCAAACAGTCATTTTGATACTGACGAGCGTTATCAGCAATTACTCGATGCACGGCAAAAACTGCAAGTTGCGGCTAAATCAGAGCAAGTCGCGGGTGTTGAGATGAAAGATCTCGATTACAAATTTGGTACCGTAGGCGCCGTCGCCTTAGACAAAAATGGCAACTTAGCTGCTGGTACCTCAACCGGCGGCATGACGGCAAAACGCTTCGGCCGCATTGGAGATTCCCCTGTGATTGGTGCGGGCACCTATGCTGAAAATGGGGTGTGCGCTGTATCGGCAACCGGACATGGTGAATTCTTTATTCGTTACCAAGTGGCGGGGGATATTTGTGCCAAAGTGAAATACCAGCAAAAATCCATTATTCAAGCCGCCGATGAAGTGATCAATCAACGCCTTATCACCGCAGGTGGTTCGGGCGGCGTGATTGCCGTCGATCAGCGCGGTAATATCGCTACGCCATTTAACACTGAAGGCATGTACCGCGCTACCCGTAGCAATGGTGAACCCGCCCAAGTGCTGATTTGGCAAGACCAATAACTTGAATTGTAAAAGCAGTTGGTTCGAGACGGACATTGCTTACAAGAATGTTTAGAAGATTGCTTATAAGATTGTAAAGAAACATCACTTATAAACCTTAAAAAGCGAGTGCTGCGAAAGTGGCACTCGCTTTTGGCTAGCGGTTTTTTGCTTTAAGAGTAAATAAGAAGCTGATAAGTTTGGGCTATTACGATTAGTTAATGGTATGTGGGGTGTCGCCCGTTGTTTGATTTCATTAGGGGTACAATAGTCATACGCAAAGCCGCACTTAACTCACAGTCAAAGTTGCAGTTTGTGTCCAGCGAACTCATCGCGTCTTCATGAGGTTGCACTCAACGTATAAGGATATTGACATGATTTCTACCGTGTTAACCGACCGCGTCAGGGTTTTCCTCAATCGGTTTCGCCATCGACTTTGGGTGAAACCACTGCTTGTTTGCCTATTATCGATTGCAGTCGCCTTCGTTGCAAAATTGGCAGATGGTACTGAGCTTGTTGAGATTGCACCTAAGGTGTCATCGGCCTCCATCGAGGCGCTGTTATCCGTTATGGCTTCCAGCATGCTGGTTATCGCCACTTTTTCCGTGGGTTCTATGGTCTCGGCCTATGCTTCGGCGGCTAACACGGCAACACCACGTTCATTTATTTTAGTTGTCGCCGATGATGCCTCTCAAAATGCGCTATCGACCTTTGTTGGGGCATTTATCTTCAGTATTGTGGCACTCACTGCGGTTAAAAATGATTACTTTCAAACTGCGGGTCTGTTTATCCTCTTCCTGCTGACCACGTTTATTTTTGGCATGGTGATCTTTACCTTTGTACGTTGGGTGGATCGCATAGCTCGTCTTGGCCGCATGGCAACCACAATTGAGAAAGTTGAAAAGGCGGCGGCCGATGCTCTGACACGGCGACGCAATACTCCACATCTTGGCGGCGTTTCTGTGCGTCCACAAGCGCGTGGACGAGCCGTGTACGCGGCTAACGTCGGTTATGTTCAGTACATTAATATTGCCGCGATGCAGCGCTGGGCAGAGAAAAACGAGTTACGAGTCGTGATTGCAGCCTTGCCGGGCACGTTCGCCACGCCCAATCGACCATTGGCATACATTAGCGCCGATGGTGCGGAGCAGACTGAGATTGATTGCACCTGTGTTGCCGAGTCATTCCAGATTGGTGATACCCGTCTTTTTGACGACGATCCGCGATTTGGGTTGGTGGTACTGTCGGAAATCGCTGGCCGCGCCTTATCACCCGCGGTCAATGACCCTGGTACGGCCATTTGCATTATAGGCACACTGGTACGGCTGTTTACGCTATGGGGTGAACCCGCGGCAGTTGATGACAAACCCGCGCCAGAGTGCGATCGAGTAGAAGTCCCTCACGTTTGTGTACAGGACATGTTTGATGATGCGTTTACCGCCATAGCCAGAGACGGCGCGGGAGTGGTGGAAGTCGCTGTACGGCTACAGAAAGCGCTTGAATCGTTAGCATCCAGTGGTGACGGGGAAATACGCGCGGCGGCCGAGTACCACGGGCGGCTGGCGCTGAAGCGTTCACAAAAAGTGCTTGATATCGAAGAGGACTTGCAAGCCGTACAAGACGCCGCCAAGTTCGCCGGATCAGCAGCTTCGTCTAGCACTTAACGAGACATTAATTATTTCGTCGTGCTGTGTATCCGTTTGTTGTTTCTTTCTATTCTGTCAGCACTTTTTGACATTCGGTTTACACACTCGATAAGCGCAATCGATATAAATCGCACATCCTTGCCGATATTTTGACTAGACTTCAAACGTAGGGTTAATTCGAGGGGAAGACTATGGACTTAATTAAGATTCGTGACCATATGGATCGTCAGCCCGTGTTACTGCGCGCGAATATGTCGCTCGCGACCGCGGTCGAAAAGCTGTTAGATAATAATAAAATGGGCGCCGCTGTGGTTGATGAGTTGGGCGATTTGGTGGGCTTTTTATCCCAGCAGGATTGTCTGGCTGTGATGATCAAAAGTAGCTATCACTGCGATATGACCTCAGTGGTGAAGGATTGTATGCGTACTGAAGTACTGTTTGTCGGGCCTGATGACAGTATTTTGCAACTCGCTGAACAAATGCTCGGGCCTAAACCTAAGGTTTATCCTGTAGTTGAACACGGTAAAGTGATTGGCACGATAAATCGCACTAATGTGCTCAAAGCGATGAATATCTATATGCAACAATGTTATCTGTCACCAGTTTAATCTGAGCCGCAGTGGAGATAATCTGACAGCCTTTATCCTGAGTGCAGAGTAAATTAGCAATACCATTGCGCCACTTTCCTTGCTAGGATCGCCGTTTTTGATGCTAGCAATGGAATTTGGATTTGAACTCAGACAAACATCCGCTATCGAACGCCTTTCTTAATCTTTGTTATCAGGCTGATGCGTCTAGGATCCGTCGTCGTTTATTTAAGCTCAATAAAGAAGCCGACTCAGATAAAAAGACCCAAGTATTAGCCCAGCTGAGTGAGCAAGCGCAGGCGGCGTTTGAGAAGGTTGAGCAGCGTCGTAATGCTCGCCCTAAAATCCACTATCCTGAAAACCTTCCCGTTTCTTTGATGCGCGATGATATTGCGCGTGCGATTGCGGGCAATCAAGTGGTGATCATTGCCGGTGAAACGGGCTCAGGTAAAACCACGCAGCTTCCCAAAATTTGTTTAGAACTTGGCTTAGGCTGCCGCGGCATGATTGGCCACACCCAGCCAAGACGATTGGCTGCGCGCAGCGTGGCGAGCCGAGTCGCTGAAGAATTACACAGTCCGCTCGGTGAAGTGGTTGGCTTTAAAGTGCGGTTTGCCGATGCGCTTAAGAGTGACTCGTATATTAAGTTGATGACCGACGGTATTTTACTGGCGGAATTGACCTCAGATCGCAATCTCGATCAATACGATACCATCATCATAGATGAGGCCCACGAGCGCAGCCTGAATATCGATTTTATTCTGGGCTACCTTAAACAGATCCTTAAAAGACGCCCCGATCTCAAAGTCATTATCACGTCGGCGACCATAGACGTTGAGCGTTTTTCTAAGCATTTCAACAATGCGCCTATTATCGAAGTCTCAGGCCGCACCTTTCCGGTCGAAACCCGTTATCGCCCCTTAGTGCAAGATAGCGATGCCGATTTAGATCAAATCGAAGGCATTTTTGCCGCCGTCGATGAACTGGTGGCCGAAGGGCTGGGAGACATTCTGATCTTTATGAATGGCGAGCGGGAAATTCGCGATACGGCCGAGCAATTGAGCCGACGTAATTATCGCGATACCGAAATTTTGCCGTTGTACGCGCGTTTATCCTATGGCGAGCAATCTAAAGTCTTCAGTAGCCACAGAGGCAGGCGGATTGTACTAGCGACCAACGTAGCGGAAACCTCGCTGACTGTGCCGGGCATTCGCTATGTTATCGACCCAGGTACGGCGCGTATCAGCCGCTACAGCTATCGCACTAAGGTGCAACGCTTACCGATTGAACCTATCTCACAGGCGAGCGCCAATCAGCGCCAAGGCCGTTGTGGCCGTGTGGGACCGGGTATCTGTATTCGTTTGTACGATGAGGCGGATTTTAATAATCGTCCGGCGTTTACCGATCCTGAGATTCTGCGTACTAACTTGGCTTCGGTCATTTTGCAGATGCTCGCCATCGGTTTGGGTGATATCGGCGGCTTCCCCTTTATCGAGCCACCCGATCCACGCCATATCCGCGATGGTTTCTTGCTGCTCGAAGAATTACAAGCGGTTGAGAGCAAACACGGCAAGCTAGTGTTGACGCCACTTGGGCGCAACTTGGCGCAAATTCCTGTGGATCCGCGTTTGGCGCGTATGGTGGTCGAGAGTCAGCAGTTAGGTTGTTTGAACGAAGTGCTAGTGATTGCTGCGGGCTTATCGATTCAAGATCCCCGCGAACGCCCGATGGAGAAGAAGCAAGCCAGTGATGAAGCCCATCGTCGTTTTGCCGATCCCAGTTCCGATTTCGTCAGTTGGATTAACCTGTGGCAGCACTTAAAAGATCAGCAAAAAGAGTTATCTGCTAGTCAGTTCCGTAAAAAATGCCGCGATGAGTATTTGGCCTATTTGCGCGTTCGCGAGTGGCAGGATTTATACGCCCAGCTTAAACAAGCCGTACACGATTTAAAATGGCGCTTAAACGATACGCCCCCAAGTTACGATACCTTGCATCGTGCGCTGTTGTCGGGTTTGTTGAGCCATGTTGGTTTTAAAGATAACAATAACGAGTATTTAGGTGCGCGTAATCGTAAATTCTTTGTGTTTCCCGGTTCTCCATTGGCCAAAAAAGGCCCTAAGTGGATCATGGCCGCTGAGCTTACCGAAACTTCGCGCTTATTCGCTCGCTGCTGCGCTAAAATCGAACCCGAATGGCTAGAGCCCTTAGCGGCGCATTTGATTAAGAAAAGCTATGTAGAGCCCCATTTTGAGGCAAAACCTGGCAGCGTTATCGCCCTTGAGAATCAAGTGCTTTATGGTTTGACGGTCGTGCACCGCCGCAAAGTGCAATACGGCCCCATCGATCCTGTTGAAGCGCGTGAGATTTTTATCCGCAGCGCTTTGGCAGAAGGGCAGTTACAGACCCAAGAAGCGTTTTTTGTCGCTAACCAAAAGCTGCTCGAAGACATTGAATCACTCGAACATAAATCCCGTCGCCGCGATATTTTGGTGGACGAGCAAGTGTTAGTGGATTTTTACGAGCCGCGGATCCCTGAAGGGATTTACAACGCGCAGCTGTTTTTTGGCTGGTGGAAGAAGGCCAAGCGCGAGCAACCGGATTTACTCGATTTCAGCAAAGCACTGTTAATGCAGCGCAATGCCGACCATATCTCGACCTTGGATTTCCCCGATACGTGGCACAAGGGCAATTTGCGCCTACAGCTAAGTTATCACTTTGAACCCGCGGCGGCGGATGACGGCGTGTCGGTTCACATTCCGGTGGCGCTGCTTAATCAAATCGACGATAGCGATTTTGATTGGCTAGTGGCAGGGCTAAGGGAAGAAAAGTGCATCGCGCTGATCAAATCTTTGCCTAAGAGTTTACGACGTAACTTTGTGCCCGCGCCTGACTATGCCCGCGCTTGTGTGCAGGCCATGGTGCCTTTTAGTGCCAGTTTGCTTGAGGCCATGTGCAAGCAATTATTGCGCATGAGTGGCACGCGTATATCGCCGGAAGATTTTGATTTAACGCAACTGCCCGCGCATTTGCAGATGAACTTTAAAATCGAAGACGATAAACACAACTTAGTCGCCGAAGGTCGGGTGCTCGATACCTTAAAAGCCGAGTTGCAGGGCGTGGTGGCGAAAGCCATTCGTCAGGTGGCGGATAAAGGTATAGAGCAAGAAGCGTTAACTGAGTGGTCCTTCGGCGATTTACCCAAGCAATATCAGCAGCAAAAAGGCAATTATCAAGTGCGGGCGTTTCCGGCGCTGATCGATAAAAAAGACAGTGTTGCGATCAAATTATTTGATGACGAATTTGAAGCCTTAGATGCCCATCGCCAAGGTCTGCGACGCTTATTGCTGCTAAACATTCCATCACCGGTGAAACACTTACAGCAAGCTTTGCCGAATAAGGCGAAATTGGCGATGTATTTCAATCCCTTCGGTCAAGTGCAAATCTTGATTGATGACATTATTGCCGCCGCTGTGCAGCAATTGTTGGATGAAAAAGCCCTCGATGTGCGTAATCAAACCCAATTTGAGCAGGCAAAGGACTGGGTCCGCCAAGAACTCAACCCGACCGCAGAGCAAATTGCCCTGAAGGTTGAGCAGATTTTGACCTTATACCAGAGCATTAAAAAGCGTCTCAAGGGCAAAATTAGCTTAGATATCGCTTTTGCTATGAGTGATATTCAAAGCCAATTAGACAAATTAGTTTTTAAAGGGTTTGTTGAATCCTGCGGTTGGAATCGTTTAGTCGATGTGGCGCGTTACTTAAAAGCGATTGAAATCCGTGTCGAGAAGTTGCCTGTCGATCCGACTCGTGACCGTTTGCATATGCAGAGCATTAACAAGGTGCAGGAAGCATTGAATGCACAATTGGCGAAAGTGCCACGATCGCAGCCGACACCGCCCGCGTTAATTGAAGCGCGCTGGATGATTGAAGAGTATCGTGTTTCCTGTTTTGCGCAGGTGTTAGGCACGGCTTATCCGATATCTGAAAAACGCATTTTGAATCATATCCAACAAGTATAAAAATATGAGGTCAGTGAATTTATTATTTACGACTCAATAGTTGTTATTCTTGGTTATCTCATTACGCCGCTAAGCTTACTTAGCGGCGTTTTTACTTTGTGGTTTTAGTCGTTCTCGTTTTGCGGTCACTAACTTACCTGAGCAAACAACATTTAATCTCGAAACGTCAACACGCCCTAATCAGTTTGCTTTACTCCTTTGGAGATATTTAGCGCTAATTTTAAACATTCACCTTGCTAAAAAACTGATCTTTGACCATGTTTTAGCCACACCTTAATAACTTCTTTGTCCGAATTCACCTCATTACAATCTAGTAAATCGTTTACAAACCATGAGCTAGTTAAATCTATCGCCAAATTGATGATCTGGATCAAGCATCATCAGCTTTACCAATTTGGAGGTATACAGTTTGTTAACAACTAAAAGGTATGATGTTTGAGTGAGTTAAAGATGCAACGGATATACATAAAACCTGCCGCTGACGCTTGTTCCAGCGCGAAAAAATGGCAGGAACACACCTCTTGGAGGATGCATGAGTGCTAGCACCGCAGAAGAAAAATCCTTAGAACTGAAAATTTTTATCTTTTTAACCGTATTTCTCGCACCGTTATTGTCCGTGCTGCTGGTCAGTGGCTTGGGCTTTGCAATTTGGTTTAGTCAGATCCTGACTGGACCGCCGGGAGCGGGTTAATCGCTTTATTATCAAATATTAGACAAAGAGTGGAATGTCGGATGAGCAAAGAACTCCATATCACCAGTTTAGTGGTGCAGGTCTTACCGCAGAAAATGGCAGATGTTAGACAAGAGATCATGACCATTGAAAATGCCGAACTTTCCGTCAACAACGAAGTGAAATTGGTCGTGGTTATCGAAGGTGAGACTCAGCGCGCCTTGATGGACTGCATAGAAGCGATCAATGCCATTCCGGGTGTGTTATCCGCCACTATGGTTTACCACCAGAGTGAAACGCTCGAAGAGGGTGAAGAATGAATATGAACAGACGTGACTTTATTAAGGCCAACGCGGTGATCGCCGCTGCAGGGGCCGCAGGTTTAGCCTTGCCCGCTGGCGCAAGTAACCTGATAACCAGCTCAGAACAAACCAAATTAGAGTGGAACAAGGCGCCTTGCCGTTTCTGTGGTACGGGCTGCTCTGTGATTGTCGCCACTCGCGATGGCAAAGTGGTGGCCACCCATGGCGATGCCAACAGTGAAGTGAACCGTGGCCTTAACTGTATCAAGGGTTATTTCCTATCGAAAATCATGTATGGCAGCGATCGCTTAACCACGCCCATGCTGCGAATGACCGATGGCAAATACGACAAGCACGGCGAGTTTTCGCCGATAAGCTGGGACAGCGCCTTCGATATCATGGCGCAAAAATGGAAAGAGACCATTAAAGCCAAGGGCCCAACCGCTGTGGGCATGTTTGGTTCGGGCCAATGGACAGTGTGGGAAGGTTACGCCGCCGTTAAGTTGATGAAGGCGGGCTTTGGCTCTAACAATATCGACCCTAATGCGCGTCATTGTATGGCGTCGGCCGTGGTCGGTTTTATGCGCACTTTCGGTATCGATGAGCCAATGGGCTGCTATGACGATATGGAAGCCGCCGATGCGTTTGTGCTTTGGGGCTCGAACATGGCCGAAATGCACCCGATCCTGTGGAGCCGCGTGACCGACAGACGCTTGAGTGAACCTCATGTCAAAGTGGCCGTGTTATCGACTTTCCAACATCGCTCCTTCGATCTGGCAGATTTACCGATAGTGTTCACTCCGCAAACCGATTTGGCCATGTTGAACTTTATTGCTAACTATATTATTCAAAACGATAAAGTGAACTGGGATTTCGTGAAGAAACACGTAAATTTCCGCCAAGGCACGACTGATATCGGCTACGGTTTACGTCCGACTCATCCGCTTGAACAGAAAGCCAAAAACGTCAAAACGGCGGGGGACTCAACGCCAATCGATTTTGAAGCCTTCAAAGCCTTTGTTGCCGAATACACAGTCGAGAAAGTCAGTAAACTGTCTGGCGTGCCAGAAGATAAACTGATCGAACTGGCGAAGCTGTATGCTGATCCTAATACGAAAGTGACGTCATTCTGGACCATGGGCTTTAACCAACATACCCGTGGTGTGTGGTGTAACAACCTGATTTACAACATCCATTTATTAACAGGTAAGATTTCTACCCCTGGCAACAGTCCGTTCTCGCTGACAGGTCAGCCATCGGCCTGTGGCACGGCCCGTGAAGTCGGGACTTTCTCTCACCGTTTACCTGCGGACATGGTGGTGACCAATCCCGAGCACAGAAAACACGCTGAAGAAACGTGGAAAATTCCAAGCGGCATTATTCCACCTAAACCCGGTTATCATGCTGTCGAGCAAAATCGCCGCCTAAAAGACGGTGACTTGAACTGCTATTGGGTGCAAGTGAACAACAATATGCAGGCGGGGCCGAACATCAACGAAGAAGGGCTACCGGGTTACCGTAACCCTGCCAACTTTATCGTGGTATCAGATGCTTATCCCACAGTTACCACTCAAGCCGCCGATCTGATTTTGCCCACTGCTATGTGGGTTGAGAAAGAGGGGGCTTACGGTAATGCCGAGCGCCGTACTCAGTTCTGGCATCAAATGGTGCAAGCGCCGGGTGAGTCGCATTCGGATCTGTGGCAGCTGATGGAGTTTGCGAAACGTTTCACTACAGATGAAGTGTGGCCAAAAGATGTGTTAGCTGCTAATCCAGAGTTTAAGGGCAAAACCCTATTCGAAGTTCTGTACCAAAACGGCAATGTTGATAAGTTCCCATTGACGGATGCGGATCCTAAGTATCTGAACGATGAAGCTAAACATTTTGGTTTCTATGTGCAAAAAGGCCTGTTTGAAGAATACGCCTCCTTTGGACGCGGTCATGGCCACGACTTAGCACCATTTGATGCTTATCACGAGGCCCATGGTCTGCGTTGGCCTGTGGTCGATGGCAAGGAAACCAAGTGGCGTTTCCGTGAGGGGAGCGATCCTTATGTTAAAGCAGGTAAGGGCTTTGAGTTTTATGGTCATCCCGATGGCCGTGCGGTGATTTTTGCGCTGCCCTATGAGCCCGCCGCCGAGTCGCCAGACGAAGAATACGATATTTGGTTATCGACGGGCCGAGTGCTGGAACATTGGCATTCAGGTTCTATGACCCAACGTGTGCCTGAGCTTTATCGTGCTTTCCCTGATGCTGTGTGTTTTATGCATCCCGAAGATGCCAAGAAACGCGGTCTGCGCCGCGGTGACGAAATTCGTGTGGTGTCACGACGGGGTGAAATTAAGACCCGAGTTGAAACCCGTGGCCGTAACAAACCGCCTGTGGGCTTAGTGTTTGTGCCTTGGTTCGATGCTAGCCAGCTCATTAATAAAGTCACTTTAGATGCGACAGATCCCTTGTCAAAACAAACTGACTTTAAAAAATGTGCGGTGAAGATCGTCAAGGTTTAAGGAGAACACGATGAAAACTCTACAATTAGTTTCAGCGATCGGTTTACTGGCATTCGGTTCATTGATGATGACGGCAGTCTCTGCCGCCAGTATTCCCGAAGATAAAATTGATACCCTGCGCCAAGCGCCTATCAATGTCGAGCCGACGCCGCCAGCGATGCAAAACGTGCGTAATACCGATGTGAAGGAAGTGCGTAACTATCCCATGCAGCCGCCAGTGATCCCGCACAAAATTGACGGCTATCAGCTCGATCTTAAAGTGAATAAATGTATGGCCTGCCATGCTCGCAGTCGTATCGGGGATTCCCAAGCGCCTATGGTCAGTGTCACGCACTATATGGACAGGGATAATAACTTCTTAGCCGAATTATCGCCGCGTCGATATTTCTGTACTCAGTGTCATGTGCCGCAGTTAGATGCCAAATTACTGGTCGAAAACGACTTTGTAGACATGGAACATCTGATCAAAACCAACACTGAGCAGAAAAAACACTAGGAGTTAGCATGTTAGATAAACTGAAAAAAATCTGGCAGCTACTCAATCGTCCGAGTGTGCATTACAGTTTAGGTTTTTTGACCTTAGGTGGCTTTGTGGCTGGGGTGATTTTCTGGGGCGGCTTTAACACTGCCCTTGAAGCTACCAACAAGGAAGCCTTCTGTATCGGTTGCCATGAGATGGAAAATAACGTCTATCAAGAGTTACAGACAACGATTCATTTCACTAACCGCAGTGGTGTGCGGGCAACTTGCCCAGATTGCCATGTACCACATAACTGGACAGATAAGATCGCCCGTAAGATGCAGGCATCTAAGGAAGTGTGGGGTAAGGTTTTCGGCACGATTAACACCCGAGAAAAGTTTGAAAGTAAACGGCGTGAGTTAGCTGAGCATGAGTGGGCGCGGTTAAAGGCCAATGACTCGCTCGAGTGCCGTAACTGCCATAACTTTACGTACATGGACTTTACCCGCCAATCACCCAGAGCGGCGCAGATGCACTCAACGTCACTGGCGAGCGGCGAAAAGACCTGTATCGATTGCCACAAGGGGATTGCTCACCATCTCCCCGATATGGCAGGTGTGAAGGGCTTCTAATCTTAAACAGAGTGAGACCTCGTGTGGCTTAGCGCGACTTAGGCTCGTGTTAGTTTTACTTGATGTTGCTTATGCTCAGTGTTGCTTAGTGTTATTTAAGGTTAGTTAGATATCTCCAGCCAAAGGCCAAGCATACCTGCTTGGCCTTTTTATTGATTGTAATGGCAGCATGGCATTGCGACTTCACTTGGTAGTTGGCATGCTGAGATAACGTTTAAGCGATTGATTTTGTTTATGAGAGCCTGACGGGGTTTTATTCAGTTCACTGTACAGGATACAATCGACATTATGGAAAGGCCGCTATGGAAAATACCATTACGCAGGAGGCGATGATGAATGAACAACTTGAAAAACTCTTAGAATACATCGGTTTTATGAGCCCGAGCTTGCTTGAAATCGTCCAGGGCGTGCGCCAAACCGTTAAAGCCACTGCCGCCTTATCCTCGCTCGATATCACTGAAACTGTTAAATATGGTGGAATACTCTTTAGCACGAAGAGCGCTTTTGGTGGGGTGTTTGCCTATAAACAGCATGTGTCATTGGAGTTTAGCTTGGGCGCAAACTTTAGCGATCCACACAAGGTGCTCGAAGGCAGTGGCAAATTTCGCCGCCATATCAAGTTAACCTCAATCGATGAAATCGCAGCTAAACACGTGGCGGAATATATCACGCAGGCGCTGCATCAAGCGGATAAGTAACAAGTGGATTAGTATCTGCGAATGAGTGGCTGTTTCGCCGCATGATGTTAGTAAGGTCATGATAACTGCTCATAGCATGAGTCCAGCATGTTAGCAAAAACGCAGAAACAAAAAAGGAGCTGAATAGTCAGCTCCTTTCGTTTTGCTAAGGTTTAATAGAGATGTCTTAGCAATGCAGTCCCTAGTTAAGGGATATTAGAAGTTCGCAGTACGCGGCGCACGTGGGAATGGGATAACATCACGAATGTTGTTAACGCCCGTCACGTAAGACACTAAACGCTCAAACCCTAGACCAAAACCTGCATGTGGCACTGTGCCATAACGGCGCATATCACGGTACCACCAGTAATCTTCTTGGTTCAGATCCATTTCGGCTAGACGCATATCTAGCACGTCTAAACGCTCTTCACGTTGAGAGCCACCGATGATCTCACCAATACCTGGGGCTAACACGTCCATCGCGGCAACGGTTTTACCGTCATCGTTTAAGCGCATGTAGAAGGCCTTGATATCTTTCGGGTAGTTCTTCACTACCACAGGGGCTTTGAAGTGTTCTTCGGCTAAGTAACGCTCATGCTCAGAAGATAAATCGATGCCCCAAGACACAGGGAACTCGAAGGTTCTGCCACAGTTTTGCAGAATTTCAACCGCATCCGTGTAATCCACTTGAGCAAAATCGCTTGAAACGAAAGATTGCAGACGGTCGATCACTGTCTTATCAACGTGTTGGGCGAAGAAAGTTAAATCGTCCATACGCTCAGTCAATACGGCATTGAACGCGTATTTCAACATAGCTTCGGCAAGGCCTGCGATGTCGTTTAAGTTAGCGAAGGCGACTTCAGGCTCAACCATCCAAAATTCCGCTAAGTGGCGGCTGGTGTTTGAGTTTTCAGCACGGAAAGTCGGGCCAAAGGTATACACTTTTGACAGTGCACAGGCGTAGGTTTCAGCGTTCAACTGGCCAGATACGGTTAGGAAAGCTTCTTTACCGAAGAAATCTTTATCGTAATCGACTTTCCCTGCATCAGTACGTGGCAGGTTTTCCATATCTAAGGTCGATACGCGGAACATTTCACCTGCGCCTTCACAGTCAGAGGCGGTGATAAGTGGGGTAGATACCCAAATAAAGCCTTCTTCGTGGTAGAAGCGGTGAATCGCTTGGGATAAACAGTTACGCACGCGGGCAACGGCACCAATAATGTTAGTGCGTGGGCGTAAATGTGCTAATTCGCGTAAATGTTCAATTGAGTGACGCTTAGCGGCCATTGGGTAAGTGTCTGGATCATCAACCCAGCCCGCGACTTCAAGTTCAGTCACTTGCAGTTCAAATGCTTGACCTGCGCCTGGAGATTCCACCACGTCGCCTGTCATCACAACAGAACAACCCGCAGTTAGCTTTAACACTTCGTTGTCGTAATTATCTAAGCTATTGGGCACGACGCCTTGGATAGGATTAAAGCAAGAGCCGTCATAAACAGCTAAAAAAGAGATGCCGGCTTTAGAGTCACGACGGGTTCTGACCCAGCCACGAACTGTGACTTTAGAACCGACGGCGTGCTCACCTTTAAATACAGATGCGACAGATGCGATGCTCATTGTTGCTTAATTCTCCAACGAAACGTTTTATATGAAAATTTTGGAGGTTTATATTACCTTGCTGGTGGCTTTTCTCAAGCTGAAAAAGGTATCCTGAGGTTAATAATATCGATATTGGGCGATATAGTGAGTTAAATGGCGGGAGGCGGTATGAGCAAGACTAGAATATTTCAAATGATCCTTGCGGCCTTATCCATTTTAGGCTGGGCAATCGCCGTCTATGCGCTATTAGTGTTCGGTGACGCGAGACCCGATCGCGAAGTCGGCGATTATTTAAGCCGTGGCGCGACATTTAGAGTTCATTGGGATCCACACGAAACCCAGTTATTACAGTATTTGATTTGGACCTGTGGCGGCATTAGTTTAGTCAGTTTAGCGTTTAACTATTATGTCGCCCACCATAGCCGTATGGGTTATTGGTTTAACATTCCCATGTTGCTGTTAACCTCGATTGTCGCTGGTTTGTATATCCACTTGGTGGTTTAAGCTATCCATTCTTTGGCTAATTTAACAGTTTGGCTAATTTAACAGTTTGGCTTTTTAACGGTTTAGCGGTGGCAAATGAAGTCAGAGGATATCCGCAGGAATGCTTAACTGGCGGCATAAATGGTCGATAATGGCGGCGGTCGCGCCCCAGATAAAGCGTTGTTGGTAGGGAATAAAATGCACGCTGTAGTAGCGCCCTTGGCGTAAAAAGCGTTTTTGGTGGCGATTGCTCGGCTCAATAAAAAAGCTTAATGGCACAGTAAAGCAATCGGCTACCTCACCGGGATCGAGTTTCCAATCAAATGCCTGCTTGATAATGCCGACCACGGGCGTGATTTCAAATCCGGTAAAGGTATTGTGGGCCGGAAATGTGCCCACCACATCGACGTTATACCGCGATAATCCAATTTCTTCTTCAGCTTCCCTTAACGCAGCCGCAATTGCATCGACATCGTAGGGCTCAATTTTACCGCCGGGGAAACTGATCTGTCCTGGATGGGCGCGAAGGTGCATGGGTCTTTGGGTTAAAATTAGATTTAGTTCACCGTTGATATCCTGCAGTGGGATCAACACCGCAGCTTTGCGCAGTCCAAGGTGTGGGAAGGCCGCCGGATCTTGCAGCGCTAAAGGGTGCAGATTAAATCTGAGTCTAAATTCCGCTTGATCCATCGACGTTCTCGTTACTGTTTAGTATGAAAGCTTACGGCTTTTGCGGCTCTGCGCCAAGCAAAGGTAAAATCCGGCTGATCTTATCAAAGGTTTCTTGGTATTCAGCATTCACTTCTGAATCCGCCACTATGCCGCCGCCCGCCCAGCAATAGAGTTTCCCCTGCTCAGCCACAATAGTGCGAATGGTGATACTGGTATCCATTTGGCCATCTTGGCTGATATAACCCATAGAGCCACAGTACAGACTGCGCCGTGAAGGTTCGAGTTCTTCGATAATTTCCATGGCGCGAATTTTTGGTGCGCCGGTAATTGAGCCGCCTGGGAACGCCGCGCGCAGCAAATCGCTGGCGCTGTACTTAGCATCAAGCTTAGCCGTCACTGTACTGACAAGGTGATGAACGGCAGGAAAGCTTTCAATTTCAAACAGATGCGGTACACGTACCGAGCCTGCCGCTGCTACCTTGCCGATATCATTACGCAGCAAATCGACAATCATGACGTTTTCGGCGCGATCCTTTGGCGAGCTGGCAAGGGTGCTCGCAGCTTTTGCGTCGAGCGCGGGATCTGCGTGACGCGGCAGCGTGCCTTTGATGGGTTTAGTCTGAATATCATCACCGCGAAGCTGAATAAAGCGCTCAGGTGAAATCGATAAAATCGCGTTTTGCGGTAACCGCATAAAGGCCGAGAAGGGCGCTTTATTGGCATTGCGCAGTTGGCAGTAAGCCGACCATTCATCGCCTTGATAGCCAGCTTCAAATCTTTGGGTTAAATTTATTTGATAGCAATCGCCGCTGTGCAAATAGGCTTGTACTGCCTCAAATTTGGCTGTGTATTGGGCTTTGTCGATTTGTGCTGTCCATGGGCCTGTGAGCATGAATTCGGCTGTATTTGGCTTATGTGCCATTTTCGCTTGAATTTTATTCAATTCAATGTCGAGTGCAGCTTCACCTAAATAGTGGAATAAATGCCAACACTGGGCTTGGTAATCATAAACTAACGCCCAGTCGTAAAAGCCGATGTTCATCTCTGGCAGTTGAATATCTTGCTGAGCGCTTGTTGGTAGGGATTCGATGCGACGGCCTAAGTCGTAACTAAAGCTGCCCATGGCGCCGCCACTGAAGGGCAGAATGCAATCAAAAGATTTTGAATACCAATGATTTAATAAAGTGTTGAGCAGGTCGAAGGGATCACGGTTTGGGTCCATCGCCTCGGGTAAGCTCAAGCTCGTATCGATGAGCTTTATATCGCTACGCTCGCCCTGAGTCACTAATGTTGCGATGGGATTGGCGCAAATGATGTCGAATCTGGCGTCCTGATGCGGCGCGTTCGCCGAATCTAACAGGATTGCCCATGGGTCATTGGCAAAGTGTTCGAAGAGTGCTGCGGTGCTTAATGTCCAGTCAAGTTGGCGTGATGCAAGCTGTTTTGACGCCCTAATTGCCATCGATTAACCCTATTCAAAATGTGATGTAGCCCAAAAAGATGGGAAAGAGTATCATATTGGCCCAGAAAGAATTAAACAAAAATAAGTTAGGCCGCAAAGGCTGCTGGAGCGCTCCTACTATGTCATCTAACCATGAAATGTCTGTCAATTCTGTGATTAAGCAAGCCGACTTTATTGAAAGTGTGGCGGATGCTTTGCAATACATCTCTTATTACCACCCGAAGGATTTTGTTGATGCCATGAGCCAAGCTTATGAGCGTGAACAAAGTGCGGCGGCGAAGGATGCCATTGCCCAGATATTAATTAACTCGCGTATGTCGGCCGAAGGCAAGCGTCCTCTGTGTCAAGACACAGGGATTGTGACCACCTTCGTTAAAGTGGGTATGGGTGTCCAATGGGACAAAACCGATATGACAATTCAGGAAATGGTCGACGAAGGTGTTCGTCGTGCCTATACCAATCCTGATAACCCACTGCGTGCATCAATAGTCTCAGATCCTGCGGGCAGCCGTAAAAATACCAAAGATAACACCCCATCTGTGGTACACATCGACATGGTGCCAGGCAACCACATCGAAGTAGCTATTGCGGCTAAAGGCGGCGGCAGTGAAAACAAAGCTAAGATGGTGATGTTAAACCCATCAGATGATATCGCCGCTTGGGTAGAAAAAACGTTACCGACGATGGGCGCGGGCTGGTGTCCACCGGGTATGCTGGGTATCGGCATTGGCGGCACGGCAGAAAAAGCCGCCGTATTAGCCAAAGAAGCGCTGATGGAAAGCGTGGATATCCATGAGTTGATGGCCCGTGGCGCGCAAACGACCGAAGAAAAGCTGCGTTTAGACATTTTTGAGCGCGCGAACAACTTAGGCATAGGTGCCCAAGGTCTTGGCGGTTTAACCACAGTGTTAGACGTTAAAATCAAATCGGCGCCCACCCACGCGGCTTCAAAGCCTGTGGTGATGATCCCTAACTGTGCAGCGACTCGCCACGTACATTTCCATTTAGATGGCTCAGGTCCAGCTGAATTAACGCCGCCATCATTGTCAGATTGGCCAGAAATCACCCGTGAAGTGGGTGATGATGTGCGCCGCGTTAACTTAGATACTGTGACTCAAGCGGATATCGAGCAGTGGCAGAGCGGTGAAACTATTCTGCTGAGCGGTAAAATGCTCACAGGTCGCGATGCTGCCCATAAGCGCATTCAAAGCCTCATCGAAAGCGGTGAAGGTCTGCCAGAAGGCGTGGACTTTACTGGCAAGTTTATTTACTACGTTGGCCCCGTTGATCCAGTGGGTACTGAAGTTGTCGGTCCTGCGGGCCCAACAACGGCAACCCGTATGGATAAATTCACTGACTTAATGTTAGAGAAAACTGGCCTGATGGGTATGATAGGTAAAGCTGAGCGCGGCCCTGCGACAGTTGAATCGATCAAAAAACACAAAGCGGTATATCTGATGGCCGTTGGCGGCGCTGCGTATCTGGTGTCTAAAGCGATTAAACATTCTCGCGTTGTGGCCTTTGCCGATTTAGGCATGGAAGCGATTTACGAGTTTGACGTGCAAGATATGCCAGTGACTGTGGCTGTGGATTCAAACGGCGTGAACGCCCATGAAACTGGCCCAGCAATTTGGAAAGTGAATATCGCCAACGCGAAAGCCTAAGTGGGAGTGAAGCTAAGGTGTTAGCGGATTGAACTTGATGGCTTTTTAAGCAAAGCAGTTTAAGTTTGCGCTCTGATATCGGTTGCTTCGGTAATCTGATATCAGTTCCTTAGACAAATCATTGCGCCACTGACATTTTGTCACAAAAAAATACGCTCAGGTTCGCCATTTGGCTTGCCTGAGCGTTTTTGTTTCGATAGTGTGGCAAGCTTATCTTCAAAAGATACGATCTCAGATCGTTTTTAACATTCGTGTTTGCAGCAATGATGATTATCGAATATTTGCAAGCCTCGAACCTGTTCAACAAAAGACGGACATAACAATGAAAATAGCTCCTCTCCTATTGGCGCTCGGCGCCGCAGGCTTGGCGTTATCAGCCCAAGCGGCCGATCCAACGCCTTTTACTGTGCAACAACTCATTAAACTCAATAAGATGCATTCTGCGACTGTGTCTCACGATGGCACTAAATTAGTTTATGGTCTTAAAACGGTAAACGATAAGGGAGAGGGCAGTTCTGATCTGTATCTATTGGATCTGACTGACACGAAAGCGAAACCGTTACAACTGACCTCTGCCGCAGGCACTGAGCACGATGTGAGTTTCGCCACTGACGACAAATCAATTTATTTCCTTGCCGGTCGTAGCGGTTCAAGCCAGCTATTCCAACTGCCATTAACGGGCGGTGAAGCGGTTCAAGTTTCTGATTTACCTTTGGATATAGATGGTTACAAACTATCAAACGACGGTAAGCAAGTTGTACTCAGCATGCGCGTATTCCCAGAGTGTAAGGATTTAGCCTGCTCAAAGGATAAATTTACCGCTGAATCTGAGCGTAAATCGACTGGCCGCGAATACAAGCAGTTAATGGTTCGTCACTGGGACACTTGGGAAGATCACGCCCGTAGCCACTTATTTGTTGGCGCAGTCAACGGTGAAAAACTGACTAAAGTTGTTGATGTCACCCAAGGGTTAGACACTGAAACACCGCCAAAACCATTCTCGGGTATGGAAGAAGTGACTTTCACCCCAGACGGTAAATTCGTCGTTTATAGCGCGAAAGCGCCAAGCAAAGATCAAGCTTGGACCACTAACTATGATTTATGGCAAGTGCCAGTCACGGGTGGCGCTGCAACCAACTTAACCAAAGACAATCTCGCATGGGATGCACATCCAACGTTTTCGAGCGATGGTCGTTACATGGCCTATTTAGCGATGAAGAAGCCGGGTTTTGAAGCGGATCGTTACGGCATCATGCTGCGCGATACTACCACAGGCCAAACTAAAGAAGTGGCGCCATTGTGGGATCGTAGCCCAAGTTCACTGATGTTTGCCCCTGACAATCGTACCTTGTACGTCACGGCGCAAGACATAGGCCAAGTGTCTATTTTCCAAGTGAATACACAATTTGGCGATGTGCGTTCTATCTACAGCGATGGCACAAACAGCCTAATTGCGGTCACTAACGATGAACTGATTTTCGACAGCAAAACCTTAGTTGAGCCAGGCGATCTCTACAGTATCACCACAGATGGTCAAGGCCTTAAGCGTCTGACTGAAGTGAATAAAGACAAGTTAGCCGAGATCAAGTTCGGTAAGTTTGAACAGTTCAGCTTCAAGGGTTGGAATAACGAAGACGTCTACGGTTACTGGATCAAACCGGCTAACTTCCAAGAAGGTAAAAAATACCCGATTGCCTACTTAGTACATGGCGGACCGCAGGGTTCATTTGGTAATGCCTTCAGCGGTCGATGGAACGCGCAGTTATGGGCGGGTGCAGGCTATGGCGTTGTCATGGTGGATTTCCACGGCTCTACCGGTTACGGCCAAGCCTTTACGGATTCTATCAGCCAAGATTGGGGCGGTAAGCCATTAGAAGATCTGCAAAAAGGCCTAGCGGCAGTGAGCCAACAACAAAAATGGCTCGATCCGCAAAACGCCTGTGCACTTGGCGGTTCTTACGGCGGTTACATGATGAACTGGATCCAAGGTAACTGGAACGATGGTTTCAAGTGTCTTGTTGACCACGCTGGCCTGTTCGACATGCGTTCTATGTACCATGTGACCGAAGAGTTATGGTTCCCTGAGTACGAATTTGGCGGTACTTACTCAGATAACAAAGCCTTATATGAGAAGTTTAACCCAGTGAATTATGTTGAAAACTGGAAAACCCCCATGTTAGTTATTCACGGTGAGAAAGACTTCCGTGTGCCTTATGATCAAGGTTTAGCGGCATTTAGCTTTATGCAGCGTAAAGGTATTCCATCTGAGTTGTTGATTTTCCCAGATGAAAACCACTGGATCTTAAAGCCTGAAAACCTAGAGCAATGGTACGCCAATGTATTCCGTTGGATGGACCGCTGGACTAAGCAGTAACTGCTAGCACAATAACAGACTGTTGAATGACAGACTGTTTAATAACAAACAGTGAATGACAGTTTAATAAAAGACGTAAGGCTCGCCCTGATAGGGTTATCATCGGCGAGTCGTTTGATGTGATTAACTATTAAAGTGTTTTACGCGAAGCGTCTTTTGTTCAAGCGTCTTAAAAAGCCAGGACTCTGTTCTGGCTTTTTATTGCGTCATGTAATGGATTTATTTTTAATCAAGGAGTTAAGATGAATATTCGAGCCGCAACCTTAGCTGATATCCCTGAAATAAGCGAATTGCTCACTCAGTTAACCCAAGACTTTATCGCTCCAACATGCACTGAAGAGGGCGCTGCAATCTTAGTGAATGCCATGTCGATTGAAGCGATTGGTAGCTACTTTGCTATGGGTTATCAGTATCATGTCGCCATAACGGACTCGGGCCAACTTGCAGGTGTAGTGGGGATGAAGGCGAATAGTCACTTATATCATCTTTTTGTTGCCTCCCATGCGCAGGGACAAGGCGTAGCGCGAATGTTGTGGGAACATGCCAAAGCTCAGTGTGTAGCTCAAGGCAATCCGGGCGTATTTACCGTGAACTCGGCGCTGAATGCGCAGGCTGTGTACTTAGGCTTTGGCTTTGTGCCCCTTGGACCCGAGCGAGATCGCGGTGGCATCCGTGATATTCCCATGCAGCTGACGCTTTGAGTCGGCTGCACTCATTTATCATCCAAACACGAGCACTATCATTCGACTGAATAGCAATTCAACGAAAAAGCTTGAGCGAGAAGAGCTTGAACGAACAGAACTTGAATAAAAAGAGCTGGAATAAAAAGAACTTTACCGAATAGAACTAAAAATAGAGGAATTATGGCAAATTTAACATTTTATCCCATCGGCACCGCTGGCGAGAAATGGGGCGAGGCTGAAAAAGCCGCATGGCTGGCGAGCACCCAAATCAAGCGTTCATATCAAGACGATGTTGTGACGCCACTCAAGGCGATGGAAGAAGAGCTGTCTGCGCTTGGGCTTGGCATTGTGCAATATGGCGCTTTGTCGATTAACGCCGAGCGTTACCCAATATTTGCGGTGAAGAGCCAGCAGTTTGATCCACAAAAGCCAACCGTGCTGGTGACTGGCGGCGTGCATGGTTACGAGACCAGCGGTGTGCATGGCGCATTGGCCTTTTTAACGAATGAAGCGACGAATTACGTGCAACAGGTGAATTTAGTGGTTGCCGTGTGCGTGAGTCCTTGGGGTTATGAGACGATTAATCGCTGGAACCCAAAGGCTATCGATCCGAACCGTTCATTCTATGCCAACAGCCCTGCAGAAGAATCGGCGGCCTTGATGGCTTTAGTTGCTTCAGTTGCGCAAGGTTTTGATGTGCATGTGGATTTACATGAAACCACAGATTCAGATGAGTTAGAGTTTCGCCCAGCGCTTTGCGCCCGCGATGGCATTGAATATGACAAAGGCACTATCCCAGATGGCTTTTATGCTGTGGGCGATACCGAACATTCAATGGATGCTTTCCAAAAAGCCATTATCGATGGCGTGAGCAAAGTGACCCATATTGCCCCTGCCGACGAGAAAGGCGAGATCATTGGCTCGACAGTGGTGCAACACGGAGTGATTAACTATCCGCTTAAGTCATTAGGGCTTTGCAGCAGTGTCACGGGTTGTATCTATAACACAACGACAGAAGTGTACCCAGATAGCCCAACGGCTACGCCTGCCGAATGTAATCTGGCGCAGGTTGCGGCCATCACCAGCGCCATCGATTATGTACTGGCGCAGCGTTAGTCGTAGTTTGTTGTAATGCTCTGCTAAGTGCTGATTAGCTTAGTGATCGTAAGTTGAGTGATGCCCAGTTGAGTTAGCGGCTAGTGAAGTGATTTTACGTGCGATCGATTAATGCATCGACTCCTTAATTAGATCATTCACTGAACATCACGCAGTAAAAAGCCCTCATTCGAGGGCTTTTTCATTTATGTCGCGCTGCGTTTATTTAGCGCGGGCTTAGCATAGTTAGGTGATTGCCTAGTTGTTATCGCTATAGTCACGGCCATAATAGCTATCGAGGAACAACTGTTTTAGCTCGTTAATCAAGGGGTAACGTGGGTTGGCACCGGTACATTGATCATCGAACGCATCTTCGGCTAATTCATCTAACTTGGCGAGGAAGTCGGCTTCGTTGACGCCGGCTTCTTGGATAGAAGCAGGAATGCCAATCGTCTTCTTGAGGTGTGTGATTTTCTCAAGCAATTTTTCGACTTTTTCTTCATCCGTTTTTCCGCCTAGTTTCAAGTGATCTGCGATGGCAGCATAACGGCACAGGGCTTTTGGCCTGTCGTATTGGCTAAAGGCCGCTTGCTTAGTGGGCAGATCCGTTGCGTTAAAGCGTATTACGTTATTGATCAGCAGCGCATTGGCTAAACCGTGGGCGAGATGGAACTCTGCGCCCAGTTTGTGCGCCATTGAGTGGCAAATCCCGAGGAAAGCGTTAGCAAAGGCGATACCTGCGATGGTGGCGCCATTGTGGACTTTTTCACGGGCGACAGGTGACTGTGAGCCCAAGTTGTACGCATCGGGTAAATATTTGCACAGTAAGTCGAGGGCTTGCAGTGCTTGGCCGTCGCTATATTCGTTTGCCATCACGCTGACATAGGCTTCAAGAGCATGGGTCACCGCATCTATGCCACCAAAGGCGGTCAGAGATTTAGGCATGTCCATCACTAGATTTGGGTCAACAATAGCCATGTTGGGCGTGAGTTGATAATCGGCAATCGGGTATTTTTTACCGGTAATTTCGTCTGTCACTACCGCAAAAGGCGTGACTTCTGAGCCTGTGCCTGAAGTGGTTGGAATAGCCACCATCATGGCCTTGGTGCCCATTTTAGGGAATTTGTAGATACGTTTACGAATGTCCATAAAGCGCAGCGCCAAATCGGCAAAATCCACATCTGGATGCTCGTACATCACCCAAATAATCTTCGCCGCATCCATTGGTGAGCCGCCGCCGAGCGCAATAATCACATCGGGTTTAAAGCTTTGGGCAACCTTAGCGCCTTGACGGACTATAGCTAAAGTGGGATCGGCTTCAACATCGTAAAAGATTTCGGTTTCAAGGCCTTGGGCCTTTAAAATCCGCATGGTTTCGTCGCAATAACCGTGGTTAAACAAAAATCTGTCGGTGATGATCAGTGCGCGTTTTTTATCGCTCAGTTCTTCAAGTGCGATGGGTAAACTGCCGCGGCGGAAATAGATGGATGCAGGAAGCTTGTGCCACAACATGTTTTCGGCCCTCTTAGCGACGGTTTTTTTGTTGATCAGATGACTCGGGCCAACGTTTTCTGAAATCGAGTTGCCGCCCCAAGAACCACAACCCAAAGTGAGTGAAGGCGCTAGTTTGAAGTTGTACAGATCGCCAATGCCGCCCTGTGAAGCTGGGGTGTTGATCAAAATACGTGCTGTTTTCATTCTAAAACCAAAGGCATGCACACGTTCAGTTTGGGTATCTTGGTCGGTATAAAGCCCTGAAGTGTGGCCAATGCCGCCAAGTGCGACTAAAGCTTCAGCTTTATCCATGGCATCGTTAAAGTCGATGGCACGATACATGCCAAGCAGTGGCGATAATTTTTCATGGGCGAAAGCTTCGCTGTCGCAAATGTCGGTGACTTCACCAATCAGAACCTTAGTCCAGTGCGGCACTTCAAAGCCGGCCATTTGCGCGATACTGGCGGCGCTTTGGCCAACGATATCGGCATTCAAACCGCCATTTTTTAAAATGACCTGCTGCATCGCCGCGGTTTCATCCTTCGATAGCATGTAGCCACCGTGAGAGATAAAGCGCTCTTTTACTTGCTCATAAATACTGTCAACCACAATCACAGCTTGTTCTGACGCACAAACGACGCCATTATCGAAGGTTTTCGACATTAATATCGAACTGACCGCGCGTTTGATGTCGGCGGTTTCATCGATAACAATAGGCGTGTTACCCGCACCTACACCAATCGCGGGTTTACCGGAAGAGTAGGCGGCTTTCACCATGCCTGGGCCACCTGTTGCGAGGATCAAATTGACCTTAGGGTGAGTCATCAATTGATTCGACAGTGCGACGCTGGGCTCATCAATCCAGCCAATAATGTCTTTAGGCGCACCCGCAGCTATGGCAGCATCGAGCACTAATTTTGCTGCGGTTGTGGTTGAAACTTTGGCCCTTGGGTGGGGCGAGAAGATAATTGCGTTACGGGTTTTAAGGCTGATTAAGGCCTTAAATATCGCGGTCGATGTGGGGTTAGTGGTCGGTACTATGCCACAAATGATGCCCACAGGTTCGGCAATGGTGATAGTGCCGAAGGTGACGTCTTCAGATAAAATCCCGCAGGTTTTTTCATCTTTGTATTTGTTATAAATATACTCAGAGGCAAAGTGGTTTTTGATCACTTTGTCTTCAACGACACCCATGCGGGTTTCTGCGGCGGCCATTTTTGCCAGCGAGATACGCGCATCGGCAGCGGCAAGGGCCGCTGCGCGGAAAATTTTATCGACTTGCGCTTGGCTGAATGTCGCATATTCGGCTTGTGCTTTCGCAACACGCTCGACCATGAGATCCAGTTCTTGTGCATTGGTCACTGTCATGATTAATACTCCTAAAAAGATTTAGTGAATCAAGGCATTCACTAAATCCTCTTTATGGTAGAAAATTACACCTAAAGCCGCATTTAAAGTGTGACGCCACCGACAATATCGGGCTTTTATGTAATAAAACTACACTTAGGGTAACTTGTTTGTTTAAAATTGCGTTGAAAATGCATCGACTTCGATAACTAAATATTATTCGAAGTTGTGATTTAACCTCAAAAATCTCATTTTTCAGTCAATAGCGCTTGAGATACTATACTTGCCCTCAAGCATATTTTGATGAAGACGGCGTGACACGCACATAAGGATAGCAACTTGGAGTTAACTCTTTACGTTAAATTTTTTCTTGGCCTAGTTGCCATCATCAACCCAGTCGGGTTGTTGCCTGTGTTTGTGAGCTTAACCAGCCATCAAACTGAAGCTGAGCGGAATCACACAGGTAAAGTGGCCAACTTTGCGGTTGTGGTGATCCTCTTAGTCACGATTGTGGCGGGTCAGCACATTCTGAATATGTTCAGCATTTCGTTATCTGCCTTTAGGATCGCGGGTGGTAGTCTGATCGCCATTATTGCGATGTCGATGTTGCAAGGTAAATTAGGTGAAGTGAAGCGCAACCAAGAGGAAGACCGCGAGTCTTCGGCGATGGAGTCGGTGGCGGTTGTGCCTTTGGCTTTACCACTGATGGCCGGACCTGGTGCTATCAGTTCGGTGATCGTCTTTGCCGCTGAGCATAATTCATTGTCGAACATCATTGCGATGTTCATTACTGTGATTGTGTTTGGTTTAGTGAGTTTTGGCCTGTTTAGAATGGCATCCATCATCTATAAGATTTTGGGTAAGACGGGGATTAACGTCATTACTCGTCTTATGGGGCTGTTGATGCTATCCATAGGTATTGAAGTGATTGCGGCTGGTGTAAAGGGATTATTCCCGCAGCTCTTTAGCTAGAGTCGTATTACCCCGCAGGATTAAGTTTTTCTTCTTTTGATGAAACGCATTGGAGTTTATCCCATGCGTTTTTTGTTTTTATCAGTTACTCGTTTGATGTTTATCAAGTTTATCCCGCGGTTCACCTTACCCGAAAAGCCAAATCTAACGCTATTGATGAGACATGAGGTAAATCCTCGTTTATCAGAGGATTAACCTGAGTTTTCCCATAAGCCTTAGTCGTTATATGGTTAATCATATGCTATACCTAGTGTTTGGTTATTTGGTCTAACACTAAGTTTAAAAGGATATTTCTATGAAATGGCAATGGATTGGTAATCTCAGTCTAAAACAAAAATTATTAATGGTTGTCTTACCTCCCTTATTAGCCTGTTTCCTCTGCGGTACACTATACCTCATTGAAAAATATGAATATAAGCAAGATTTAACCTTAGTGGTGCAACTGAGTGAGTTGGCTGTAACAAACAGTAACTTAGTACACGAGTTACAAAAAGAGCGCGGAATGAGTGCAGGATTTATCGGCTCAGCAGGAAAAGCCTTCGCCAGTAAAATACCAAGCCAAAGACAGTTAACGGATACGCAGCTTAGTCTCTATCAGCAATTTATCACTCAAAATCAGTTGCCAACGATATTTGCTCCTAAACTTAAGGAACTTAATTCACAGTTAGGGCGATTAAATTCAATTCGCTCACAGGTGGACAGTTTAAGTATCAGCGTCGCCGACGAAGTCGCCTATTACACTGAATTAAACAAATTGTTACTGGCGATAGTCGATGAAACCGCAAAAACGGGTGCCAACCAAGAAATTGCCATCAAAGCTGCTGCCTTTAGTGCTTTTTTGCAATTAAAGGAAAGAGCAGGGATAGAAAGGGCGGTGTTAAGTTCAACCTTCGGCCAAGCCGGATTTAAGCCTAAGGTTTACGCTAAATTTATTACCTTAGTGTCGGAGCAAAATACTTATCAAGAGCGGTTCTTAGCGCTAGCAGACTCAGATTTATTAGTGGCATTTAACCGTTTGCAAAGTTCTGCGGCAATGCACGATGTTGAGTTATTACGCCAGCTTGCATTTGAACAAGACAATCAAAAAATCCAACAACAAAGTCCCGAAGACTGGTTCAGTAAATCAACCGCGCGGATTGAGCTATTACGTGAGTTTGAACAGCAAGTCTCGGCAGATTTACTCAATACCACCCATGAAAGATTATCCTTAGCAAATGAAAAAATGTTCTTAGTGCTCGCGACCTTAATTTCAGTATTAGCGATTGTGTTGATATTGAGTTTATCCGTGATCCGCTACTTGCACGACAGCGTGCATCATTTATATTCGACCATCACGCAAGCCCGCAAACATTACGATTTAAGCGTGCGTTTGACTCAAACAAGCTCGGACGAGTTTGGTGAACTTGCCATCGCCTTTAACGACATGATGAGTGATTTTGAAAAGGTGATCCTGCATGTGCGTTCCAGCGGCGCAAAACTGCAACAAGCGGTGGCGCAAATGGATGTTTGTACCCACGCCATGGAGCAAGATGTGATGGCGGGGCACAGCGAGGCAGAGCAAGTGGCTTCGGCGATGACTGAAATGAGTGCGACAGTGGCCGAGATTGCCAGCAATGCCGTGCAGGCATCAGAAGCGTCCTCCGCCGCCAATATAGAGGCTAAAGAAGGTAACCTCGAAGTCGGCCGAACCAGCAAAGCGATCAAAGCCTTAGCCGATGATATCAGTGGGGCTTCTAAAGCCATCAACGACTTAGACCGTGAAATTCATGGCATAGTGGTTGTGCTTGAGGTGATCAGCAGTATTGCAGAGCAAACCAATCTACTCGCACTCAATGCCGCGATTGAAGCCGCGCGAGCAGGGGAAATGGGCCGCGGCTTTGCTGTTGTTGCCGATGAAGTCCGCAGTTTGGCACAGCGCTCACAAACCTCGACCTCTGATATTAAAAACATGACAGATAGATTGAAGGCTGGGGCGAGCATTGCGGTAAAAGCCATGGACAGAGGCTTGGCACAGGCGAATAACAGTGTTCATGAAGCCGAGCAAGCGGGCGTTGAACTGAAACGGATTGTGGAGCAAGTCGGCATTATTGACCGCATGAACGAGCAAATTGCCACCGCAACCCACGAGCAATCGGCCGTATCCGAAGACGTAAACCGTAATGCATTGAAGATCAGTGAGATTTACCTTAATACTCAAAGGATCTCCGATGAGCTTAGGGAGCTGACCAAAGCCCTGACGTTTGACGCGAATTCAATGTCAAAAGAAGTGCACAAATTTACCGTCAATTAACGGTATAAAACGGTGAAAAGATTCAAGAAATCACGTCGGTTTGTTTAGCAATTGTGCAACCGCCTGAAACTGAGTCTTTTTTACTTGACCCCCTTTAGGCTTTTGCGTACAGTACCGCTCCGTTAACGATGAAAGCCTCTCGGCAAGGCTATACTAAATCGTTAGTGATTCTTGAACGTGAAAGATTAACCACGCTAACATAAATCGACATATGGTGAGGTGTCCGAGTGGCCGAAGGAGCACGCCTGGAAAGTGTGTATACGGTAACGTATCGAGGGTTCGACTCCCTCTCTCACCGCCAAATTAAAGCAAGGGGAATCAGTATCTTACTGATTCCCCTTGTTGCATCTGGGCAAAAGCTGGGCAAAATCGCCGTTTTGTTCTCCTTCTGTGTCCTTGGTAAAACCAAGCATTTCTGACACTCGATTAGCCATTTTTTGCGAGTCCTTAGGTATCCATTTGCCATAATGTTTTTTAATCATTGTGGTATCGCTATGGCCTAATTGTCTTGCAACCCATTCAAGTGGTACGTAGTTAGAAAGCAGCTGACTTGCAAAGGTGTGGCGACATTGATTCGGTCCACGATGGCGTAACTTGGTGCGTTCTAAAATACCAGTAAACCAACGACGAACCGAATGATCATACCAAGGTAATTCGCTCTTACCGTTTAAAAATACAAACCGAATATTTTCATTTTTGGTGGTGATATTGTCGCGTTGCTTCACTTCTAATTCGATAGTTGGAAGCATCATCGTGTGTTGCATCTGCTCAATAAGCCATTCTTTTGCTGGATCGATTAGCTCAATAACTCTTACTCGCCCACGTTCTTTTGGGACTTTGTATTGAGTTAGCACTCTGGCCCGTCGAATGTTTACTGTCCAATTAGCGGTATCAATATCCTCCCATGCAAGCGCAATCACCTCTGATAATGACAGGCCTGTCCAGCAGCAGAACATGATCATATTGATGTCACCGCGGCGACTTGTATCGTCTGCCGCAATTCTTTCAAGTTCGTCACGAGTAAATGGGTCTGCAGTTTCTTCAAGTGTATCGCGCTCAATGTTACTTATTCTATCGAGCGGATTAGATCTGATGATCCCATCTTCAAATGCGACATACCAAACACCACGAACAATCGTGAACACATCATTAACTGTCTTTGGAGAAAGGCCTGCTTTAAGCATGTTTGCTTGAAACATCAGTAGGTGACTTCGACTAATTTCAGAAATTAGCTGATCACCCCCAAAATAGTTAATAACGTGCTTCGACTTACTACGATAGTTTTTTGATGTGCTCTTTGCTTTGGTCACATCTTGAATTTTAAGCCAGTGGTTTACACCATTCGCAACGTTACGGCGCTCAATTAAAATACCTGCAAATTCCATCGCTTTAATCGATTCAGGGAAGTGTGCTATGTAGTCGAATCGATTTTCAGCAATTTCAGTTAGGATAGTATTTCGCTTATTTTCGGCATATTTAATGACTGACTTTGTAATCTTTGAGTAACCCTTTAATGGTTCTCTGTAGCGCTTGCCATTGAACATAAATACTATACGAACGGTATTAAAATTGATTTCAACCCCAACAGGGAGTTTTTCAACTCCCTTTGGTAAATTGCTCATTAAGCGGCTCCTTCCATCCACTGTTCAATTTCATTGATGTTGTAAACAATGCGACCAATAGGGTCATAGCGCCATTGCCTACCTTCCAACCAAACGCCTCGCTCGCGATACTTACGTGCAGCCTCGGAGGTAATGCCAAACACATTTGGCATTAAATTGCCGCGAATCCATCTAGCCGGTACAACGTTTTCAATTGGTTTTTTAACGTTCATAATTAACCTCTAATGTTCTGATAGTATTGTTATTTAAATCTTTTTGCCTGACCTTTTAGTTGTCAGAGCAGGGGTACACCGAACAGCTGTTTTCTAACATCGTTAACACGGTTTTTTGTCATTCACCTCCTTTGCCGCTTCTTTGTCCTTAGGTGCGAAGAACAGCGCGACGGGGCCATCTTCGGTGTCGTGAATACTCAGCAAGAATGAGCCGGCCTTGTCGCAAACGGGGTTCCAATCGCTGATATCGTTATCGCCCTCGTCAAAGTAGCGCTCGATCTGGTTTTCAGGGGCGTCGAGTTCAAACCAAATCGCCACAAACTCGCCGCCTTGGCGTGCCGCCCATGCTTCGCACTCCACACGGGTTACGCCTTCGTCCCACTCGGGCAAATCTGGATGGGTCCAATAACCTTCTTCACGTTCTACTGTTGCTGCTTGTATCGGGTTCATAAAAACTCCTATGCCGCTTCGGCGGTGTATATGCAAAGCTCGGGGAGATTTGCGCGGGTGAGTGCTTCGGCAAATGGGGGCGGAACGCTGTTGCCCACACGGGCGACTTGCTGTTTCTTAGTCGATTTGCCGTTGTAGTTACTGATAATGTATTCAGGGTTGAAACCTTGGCAGGCGAACAGCTCATGGGGTTCGAGCATGCGCATACCAATATCGATGATTTGATAGGGCTCACCCTTGATCATCACTAGGCCAAAGCGGTCATTGGTGGTGATGGTGTGCAATGGTTCATTACATGCCACGCCGTCTTGCTCGTTGCCGTAGTATTTGATGAAGAACGCGCGCACTTCGCCGAGGTGTAAGCCGCCAGCGGTGATCGTGTGTGCGGGTTCATCCATTGCAAAGCCGAGGTTAGTACCACGCAATTTAATCATGTGGCTGGTGATCAGCGCGTTGTGATCAACCGTTGTCACCGTCGGTAAGGGATTATTAAGGTCGTCACCTGGTCCCGAGTAATTGCCGCCGTAATGCTTGCAGATATTGGCCGCCGCCAGTACCGGTTGCACCACCGCAAAGTGACCGCCTTTTACTTGGGCGCATATCGTGCGCAAGGGTTCATCAACGGGCATATTGCGTTGATTACTGGCATTCGCGTGCTCAGTAATAAAAGGGGCTAACGTGACATTTTGCGGAACGATAAACGGCTCCTTGGCATCAAACACAAACTTTTGAATCCCTTTCGCAATACGCTTCATGGTGTTTTCAGCCAGCGGCTTTTTACGGCCAAAGATGGATCGACAAGGCAGTGACCAGTCGATGCATTCAGCCGCCGTTCGCCAA
This sequence comes from Shewanella scandinavica, assembly GCF_031932065.1. Lineage (NCBI taxonomy): Bacteria > Pseudomonadati > Pseudomonadota > Gammaproteobacteria > Alteromonadales > Shewanellaceae > Shewanella > Shewanella scandinavica. The sequence continues at coordinate 26,566 of NZ_JAUOES010000006.1, read as the reverse complement.
GGTTGCAGCTTGCCCGATTTAACCGCTTCGCTATTGGGTGCGCCGTGGGTTGGCTCAGGCCAGACGATGGGCTGACCATCACAACGGGCGATCATAAATAGGCGTTTGCGGATGGTCGGGGCGCCGAAGTCACAGGCACGTAGTTCGCGCCACTCCACCTTATAACCCAGTCCTTTCATCAGTTTAGCGGTATCGAGTAAGCCCAAGGTTTCAACGCATTCCGCTAATGCTGGGTGATCTGCATTTATGCCAGTACTCAACATACTGACAAAGGCGTTAAAGGTTTCGCCTTTGCGCTCAGGGCAGGGGCGCATCGCCTCTGTGACTGGGCATTCAATAACAGGCCCCCACGTTTTAAATTCTTCAACATTCTCAAGCATCAACACGCGCGGCCGAACCATCATCGCCCAGCGAACCGTCACCCAAGCTAAGCCGCGGATCTCTTTACTCACGGGCTTACTGCCTTTGGCTTTTGAGAAGTGTTTGCAGTCGGGTGAGAACCAAGCTAAATCAACCGGCTTACCTGCAGTAGCTTGCACGGGGTCGATATCAAATACCGACTCGCAATAGTGCAACGTCTCTGGGTGATTTGCTGAATGCATCGCAATGGCGTCAGGGTCGTGGTTAATGGCAATATCCACACTGCGACCAATCGCCCACGCTATGCCCGTACTTGCACCGCCACCGCCTGCAAAATTATCGACGATTAAGCCTCGCATGCTGCTTCTCCTTTTATCCTGAGTTTTGATTCTGCGTTGAGTGCGAATACTTCGGCGTCGGCTTGGCCGAAGTCGCTGCACTCGATGGCGTTAAAAGACTTACAAATACCCCAGCCGTGGTAGTTGTTGGGGGTGTACTTCACTTCGATTTGTTGCTGATCGCACATCAAGGTGGAGTAGGGCTTAGATAGCGTGACCACGCCCGCTTTAGTGCTGAACGTATTCATGCCGCCTCCTTGTTTTGGCTGTCGCGGGTTTGGCTGACAGGCGAATGGCAGGGCAAACGCATTGGGTGATATCGGTACGAATACACTATGGTGCGGCTAATGCCCTTGGCTAAGTTGGTTAAGCCGTTGCCCAATGCTTGCCAATACAGGCAATCTAACGCGCCCAGCGCCAGCGCGATTTTGATGCTGTCGCCCGTTTTTGCCTTGAGTAACAGGCTTAACTTATGGCTGCGGTAATGATTTAGCAGATGGCGAAACGCCGCTGATTGAGTCATTTAGGCCACCTGCTTCGGTTGCAAAGGAGTTGTTAGCAAAGCGCTTGATTGCAAATGAGTTAATTGCAGCTTGGCCCAGTCGATGGCCTTAATGGCCTCGACCGTGGCGGCGATTTGCTCTAGCTTCTTTTGCCCGCGCATAAAGTTCGACAGTTCAATACCGTGGCGAGCCGCCGCGCGTTCGGCGGGTAGGGCGCTGGTGTAATGCAGCGTTAACGCGGCAATCACCTCGGGCGAACTAATGCGGGTAAGCGACAGCAATAACGCAACGCGCTCTTGTGATTCAAAGCCCGGGAGTAAGTGGTTCATGCTGCCTTTCTCCTTGCCTTCAATTCTTCGCAGCTTATGGATACCGTAAAATCAAGCTCCATGCGTTCGCTATATTGATCAGCACAGCTATAGGCTTCGTAAGGATTTAATCCCCAAGTAATGCAGCCACAATGTGGGCAATTGCCACGCGTTTTACCTGTGGTTTGGCGGGTGCGTGGTCGCTTGGGTTTACGAATGCCAGCAGCAGTGATCATGCTGCGCTCGTTGATGTTGGCGGCTTGAAAAGTGCGGCGCGCGATGGCGTCTATGTCGGTTTTGGCATAGATATTGGCAACGATACCTTGTGTCTTGAGTTCGTTTACTCTGACTAGCGCAACTTGGTATGTAAATACGACAGATGCCTTGTAACTTACAGAGCTAAAATCGACTGTTAGCCAATAAACATCGTTGCCATCAGTGCGATCCCCAATGCGAATAACGTATTCATCACAGCCTGACTTTTCACCCTCATCGCCAAGATACTGGTGATCAACGCGTACGGTTGATTGCTCATCGACAAGCTCCTTGCTAAGTGGAACGTCAGTGTGACGGCTATTAAATTGGCGCTGTGCTTCTTCAAGGGTAAACACCTCAGCTAGATCTAAGTTGCTGGTGTAGCCGCCACGGTCTGCCCAAAACATGCAAGTACTGCCAACATTGTCGCGCGAATCACGCAGGTAGAATAATGGGTTCATGCCGCCACCTCTGCCTTAGTCAGTGACAGGATCCAGTTACGTAACTCAATCATTTGAGGGCACAAATACATTGACGCGACATAGGTATATAGATGTGGGTAATCATGCTGTTTACGCCTGAGAAACCAATTTGCATCAGCCTCGGTGAGGCAGGATTTAATGACCTCTTCAATTTCTTGAAAGTGAAGTTTGGTGAGGTTTGATGGCAAATCGTAATGATCTGAATCAACATCAAAACCTTCGATAAACGCTTGAGTGAATACGTCGGCAAATGATTCGATTTCATCGTGATAAGATTCGATCTTGTCGTTCTCGAATAACCACGTTTTGCACCATTCGGCATCATGCTCTAGCAACCATTCAGCAAGGTTACTTTTATCGCCATCATCAGAGCGATAGAGCGTTGAATAATCGCCGTCTTCACCGTAAAAAATCTCCCAGTGATGATCGTTGTAGCCTTCTTGAGTCACTAAGTAGCGCTTGCAGCGCACTTGCCAGATTGGCTCCGCAGTAATGCGATTATCTTGTTGGTGCATTTGCTGTGACATTTCAAGCAAGAATGCGGGGATTTCGATGTGTTGGCTCATGCTGATTTCCTTATCTTCTAACCAAGAAACGGTGCAGACCTTTGGCGGCACGAATGGCGACAGTGCGGTCGGTGGTAAACTTGCCACCGGGCAACATCCAACCTTCCTTAAACGCGACGATATGGCCAACGCCGATTTTGATATCGCTGTGTAGCGGTTTGTCATCAGTTAACATGCTGCTTTCCTTCTCTCGTCACTGCACTCAGCCGAGCTAAGCTGCGGCTTCGCCGTTAAACACCACCAGATTGATGATGGGTTTCTTGGTTTTGGGGTTCACCTTGTCCGACAGCTTGTGATAGCGAATATGCACATCGCGGTGGGCTTCTTGGGTCATGGCTAAAACTATGTATTGCTGGCACAGCGCGGGCGTCGATAACGAATGCGACAGGCGTTGTGGCTTCATGGTTTCAAACAAGTGCTGCGCCATATCATCCAACTTGGCTTGGTACTCGTCGGGGCTCAGCTGACGGCGGTTAGGGTGTGCGCCTACTGAGGTGCTGCACTTTTTGGCCGCCTGCTTTTTCGCTAAGGTCATGGACACGCCGTAAACAAAAAACATAATTGCCTCCAACAAGGTGAAACTGTCGCCGTTATCGTTATCGGGATATGGACCATCACCCCTTGGTTGCTTTGCCTAGATAGCCAAAATCGTGAATGTGTGCGGCGGCTCTGCGGCTCTACTGCTTAGCGGCCGACGGGCGTGACTGTCGTCAAAGTGTGCAGCGGATGCACATTAGTGACGGCTTGCGAGTCGTTACGCCACACCATCACCTTGCCGTACAAACCTTGTAGGGGCTCGGTAAAGCGCAGGCAGAAATTGAGCCCGAGTTCGCCTGTGTGGCGAATAAACTGGCGGTAAAACGCAGGGCTTGGGTGGTGATAGGCAAAATGCTTGACCAGCTCGGCGCAACGGACTTGCACCCGTGGGCAATCCATTGGGTCGGTGTGGCCCTTGGCCAGCGCCATCAAGCAGGCAAAACGAATTGCAACCAGTAGACGAAACTCATCGCGTTGCTTAGGTGTGGTGTGAACTTTCGCTAGAATCATTTCCTTGTCCTCGGTAGTACCCATTGGGAATAAATCTCGAATGATTTATCAGTCGTTCATGGGCCAGATTGTAAAGCAGGGCATGTCGCTGATGGAATAAATATACCGATATGGTATTTGGTGGTCAATACCAAAATGGAATTATTATTTTGTGTTGGTATATTCTTGCTCAAGGAATTAGTGCTGATATTTAGATGGGCAGTAATGAACGGGCAGTAAGTGGATAGATTTTGATGGTTTCAACAAGGCGAACAGCATTTATCAAGCTGAATATTGGAGGGAATGATCGCGGATATTGATCAATGTACCACTATTAAGTTGTTGGGCTCGCTAGCCAAAAGTTTGACCGTGAGCATAAGCGCTTTTTAGATACGGGTGCAGGTGGTGTTATTCAAATGCTCTCACCGTAGGCTAAGGGACTTTACGGCTGGAGGCGGCGGAGAACGCACTAAGTTATGCTTTTGGCGGCGCTATTATCAGTGCAGGGATTTATATCTGAAGATATCTCAACAACAAAGCGGCCAATACAAACGGGTGAAGGCAATGGCAATGGAACACAATAGTCATAGATTATTGCTGTTAGGCGAAGCATAAAAAACCCGCTTTCGCGGGTTTTGGCTGTTATTTAAGTGAACAGTGGACTAGGTTAACTAATTGGAAAGGCTTTTCTACAGTAAACAGCATGTGTCTAACTTGTACTGTCTCATTGCTGAGCAGTCGTTGCTCGTCCAATCCACTTTTCCTTTATTATTCAAAATTCTAACGAGTTAGAAAATCTTAATTTTAGCATCCACAACAACACCAATAATCTTACAATTTCCATTAATTGGCAGCGTAGGGTATGCGTTGTTTAGCGGTTTAAGGAATTTTTGTCCTGCATCCATCACCAGTTTTTTAAAGGTGGCCTCGTTAACGTCAGTTAATTTTGCAACTACAAAGGAGCCACTTTGGTGATCGCGTTCAGTATCAATAAGGATTAAAGTTCCCTCAGGGAAACTAATACCAGATGTCGCTGTCATTGAATCGCCAGAAACTCTCAGCCAAAAACACTTCTCACCGGTTCGTTCTGTGGTTTCATACCATTCATCTGAAGCAAGCGCAGGAACTGACTCAATCGCTTCTGCCCAAGCTCCTGCTTGTACATAGCTGATTACTGGAAATGCGCGTTGATATGACATATTTCTTTCGACAACTCTGGTGTTTTCAATAGCAGAATCAGGGTACTCGACTAATCCGTCTGATGTTAAAACCATATGACTAAGATCTACATGCTTCATTATTGATGCAATGGTTTCCAAATCTGGTTCTCGTTTTTTATTTAGATATCTAGCAATAGTTGGCTGAGCCATATTCATGCGCTCTGCCAGCACATCTTGCGTAATACCAATTTCTTTCATTCTGGACTTAACCAGATCATACCAATTCATTTTCATATCCAAATTATGCCATATCGGCATGTTATAAAAACAACCGATACGGTATATTTTCGTTGCGTCAAAAATACCGTAATGGTATATATTGCTGCGGAGGTTCATATGAACAAACTAAAACATTACAGAAATGCCATTAACGCAACTCAAAAAGACGTCGGTGACATTGTAGGCGTCAGCCAGAGTTCTATTGACCGATATGAAAGCGGAATCCGTAAATTGAATACATCAAAAGCTTGGGAAATGGTTAATGCTCTCAATCGATTAGGCTCCTCATGCTCGTTTACCGATGTTTTTCCTGATCCGTTGGAATGTGTTCCACATGCTGTAAATCAATCAAACGATAAACAGGATAACTCAGTTTTAGATAATCCTAAGTCGGCGAGTGTGGCTTAGGTTCACTGTAGGTTGAAGGAGGTAAGTACACATGAAAACCCATTCACATAAAAAAGATAGTCGTTTGAATTTGTTGATGAAAACGATTCATCGGGTGTTGGAGTTACCCAAGATGACGCGCTTTGCGCTGGCGATAGATTTTGTGGCGGCGGTTGAGCGCCTTGGGCTAAGTGAGGTGCTGGCGGCGGAGGGGATTAGCTTTGCCAGCACGCAAGACGTGCACAACGATGCGCGGATTAATGCCCAAAAGCTGTTCCGCTGGCTTGGCCAGTACGAGGGCCAACATCCGCAGGCTGATCGCTTGTTTCATGTAGAGCAAGCATTGGTGGCGGCACTGCCCGAGCATTTGCGGGTGCAGTATCTCAACGATGTGTTTGGTTGCACTGGGGTGACGGTTATTGCTGATCGCATGAGTGACGGCCATGTGTTGCATGTGGCTGATATGGCGGCATCGCTCACCAAAGAGAACGCCGAGGCGCAAGTGGCGGTGATCCATTTGGGCAGTGAGCCCAAGCGCGAGCAGTTAGTGGCGGCGCACCGCGAGTTAAAAGAGTCGGCGGCAACCACGCAAGCGAGCATGGCGGCGTTAGAGCTGGCGTATCCGTATTTAGCGAGTCATGGCGGCAAGGCGGCGCAATTCGCGGCCGAGAAGTGACCGCGATGCAGCAATCGAACCTAAACATCAATGTTATCGCCAGCGCTAAAACCGAGCTGCACCAACAGTTGATCCGCTTGGGCGACATGATCGGCAACGGTTTGCACTTAGAACCCGATGGCAAATGGATTGCGAAAGAGTATGTAAAAGTGGCGCGGGCGTTAGGGTATCGGCCTAAACGCGCGGATCACAGCGCACAGATTAATGCGGTGATGCTTAAGCGGGTGGCTGATGTGCCGTGTGGCCAGTGCGGTTTGGCTTTAAAACAAACCAAGTCGGGCTCGAAACGCGCCGTGTGTGCCAATGGGCATAAGTGGCAGTTGTTGAAATGAGTTGTTGAAATGACTTGTTGGAATAAAAGAAGGAGTGAATGACATGTTCACAAATCAGTTAAGTGATAACTGGGCGCGTAAAAAGTGCCGTTATCAAATTGCCCGCCACAGTTTGGCGACGAACGCGGGCTTGATACCTAAGTGGCAGTGAGGAGGATAAACGATGTTTGATCCTGAATGTTTAATTTGTTGTTTGGAGGGCGGCGCCGCGTGTTCGGTACATGGGCAAGTTAGCAGTGATGATGGGCCCGCCGTAACCGCGCTTACCGAAATGGAAACCGCGCAAGTGACGTTACTCATGATGCAAGCAAAGCAGTTAATGCTTAAGGCGATGGCGCTTAAAGCTAAGTCGAAAATGCCTAATAGCACTCAGCCTAACACCAAAAATCTTAGCGCGGCAACCTCTGAACGGGCAGCGTTAAGTGGCGTGAACATGGGCAAAGACATTGCCTGTTTTCATGGGCATACCACGGCGGATTTGTTTAGACGAACGCAGGTGGGCCGAATGGTTGAGGTGTTAAGGAACTGCGATGAATTGCAGCATAGTCGCCCCGAGCGTTTGGCGGTTATCGCGACCGACATAGTGGATAAGGCGTTGCTGGGCAGTGGTAAGCAGTTGTTGCTGCCAACGGTGAGCATCGATTGGATCATGAATTATCTGCTGATGGAAGAACAACGCGCGGAGCGTTCTATTGCGCTATTGGCGGGTGATGTGGGCGCGGCTGATATGAATGCAGCTAATGTGAATACCATCGTGACTAGCCGCAACGAGCACATTAAACGGCGTGATTTTTTTAGCCAGTTGCGTAGTAACTTGGCGCACGAGGTTTACTTGCTTGGCAGTGAAGGCGAGCGAGCGGAGGGCAACGGGGCGCATTGCAGTTGACCCGTTGCTGTAGACATAAGAAAGCCCGCTAAAGTTTTGGCGACGAATGCGGGCTTAATACCTAAGTGAGGCAATAGCATGTTACTGAAGCATGGGGTTTGCGTCAATTCGAGTTTGTGGGTTGCTCTGTTTGGGGGTGGCTTATGAGTATGGAATTGATGGTAAAAGCGATGAAGGCCAAGGTGGGTAATCCACTGCGCAAGCTGGTGTTGATCAAGCTTGCCGATAACGCCAATGACCAAGGCGAATGCTGGCCGAGTTACGAGTATATTTCGCAGGCTTGTGAGATAAGCGAGCGGTCGGCGATTAACCACATTAATGCGCTGGTTGACGTCGGACTTGTGCGCAAAATTACCCGCAAGAGTGAGCATAAACGCAATACATCCAACCTGTATATTTTGGACTTTTCATCGTGTGTTCTGAGTGATAAACCTGCTCAAACTCTACCTTTTACTGAGGGTGCAGCAAATTCACCCCTAGAAAATACTGAGGGTGCAGCATATTCACCCCTAGAAAATATTGGGGGTGCAGCAGATTCACCCTCAGCCAATTTTGAGGGTGCAGCAAATGCACCCATGGGTGCAGGAGATTCACCCTCTGAGGGTGCAGGAGCTGCACCCAGAATCTGTCACTCTTTTGAACCTATCAATGAATCTTTAAAAGACTCTTGTCCAGCAACGAGTGCTAAGTCGGTTTTCAATGCGTTTTTTAAAGCCTATCCCGCCCATCGCAAAGGCGGGTCGGATTCGGCTGCGTGGAAAGCGTGGAAGGCCGAAAAGCTGACCGACGCCGATTGTGTGTTGGCGGTGACGTGGTTGAAGGAGGCTGCGGCGCTGGATGCGAGTTGGGGCTTTAGCGCTAACGGCCAGTTTGTGCTCGGCATTACCAAGTTTATCCGCGAACGCCACTGGCTAACGCCGTTGCCAAGACCAATGGGTACCGCGGTTGGGCAAGTGGATTGGAGCTACGCGGTGTATGACCCTGAGGACCCCTTGATATGACTGCCAATCAAAATGCGAGCATGAAATCACTGCAGACCTTAATCCGCCAGCCGCTGGTTGGGCAGGGGCGTGTGAGCCAACCTGAGCCCACGGCAATGGACATGGCGATTGTGGACAGCGTGTTTAGCAAGTTGCGGGTGTTGTTCCCGGTGAGTGCACCGCGGCCGGAGGACGAAGCGACCCACAAAGCCGAGTGGCTTAAAACCTTGGCCGCGCAGGGGATTGCAAGCCGTGAGCAAGTGCAAGCGGGGCTGAATCGCGCCAGACGCGAGCAGGGCGATAGGCAGTTTTGGCCGACACCGCGCCAGTTTGCCTTGTGGTGCCAACCCACGGCCTGTGATTTAGGGCTACCCAAGTTGGAGGCGGCATTCAAGGAAGCAACCCGCCATTACCATCACCCTGACAAGCATACGTGGAGCCATGATGTGGTGCGTTTAGCGGTACGTGAAACAGGCAGTTGGATGTTTGCCACTGGGCTTGAAAAGGATGTGTTGATGACGTTTGAGCGCAATTACAAAGTGCTATGCAGACGCTTTAGCCGTGGCGAGTTGACCGATGTTGAATTGCCAAAGGCACTACCCGAAACGGTGACGCGGCCGACTGAGGCGGCCAAGGCGAAATCAATTATTGCCAATTTACGAACCAACCTTGGGCTTAAGGGGGCAAACGATGGCGAATAAACCACTGACACAGCGCGAACGCTTGATGCGCATCATCACAGGCAAACGGTTTTGGACCCTGTTTGAAATCCAGCAAGAGAGCTTTAACCGCTTTGGGGTTCACGACAGCGAGACAGCCTTAAGTGCGCGGTTTCGGGATATGCCGATGAATCAGCGGGTAAAACGCATACGCTCGGGTACCCATCACACCTTTGAATATCGGTTGGAGGGTTAGATGGCGCAGGTGATGACAGCAACAGGCGTGGAGCAAGGCAAGTTAAACGATGCAGTATTGCGCCGTTGGTTGCGGGCAGGGATAACACGGGACTTTCGGGACACGCAGTTTCCGGCGGTGCGGTTACGGGCCTCGACCGATAGACGCCAAGCCTCGGTGTATTTAGTGATGAACGAGGCGGGCAAAACCGTGTGGCAAAAGCAGGGCGTGTGGCCCGTGATGTGCTTGAAGACCTTTTTAACCGAGTTACCTAGCTTGCTCGCCAAACGCAGCATGGGCCAAACGGTCATCAGTAACGAGTTTGCCACGGTAGCGCAATTGCTGGCGTGGTTTGTAACCCATGTGGAGTGCAATCGCACCTTAAGCAACAGCTGGCGCAGTAACTGTAAATCGTTAGTGAGTAAACATCTCAGTGGCTGCTTTGGTGAGTTACCACTCAATGAGCTGAACTTTATCGCAGTGGACAGTTATTTAATCAAACCCATGTTAGCGCAGGGCTACTCGGCCAATTACATCAAGGCCGCGGTGAAAGTGTTAAAGCGGGCGTTATCGGTCGCGGCCGATTTACGGGTGTTAGACACCAATAGCTTGGCGGGGTATCGGGTGCAAATGAGTTTGAAGATGCCGCCTTTGGTGGGCACGCAATTAAGCGAGTCGGACGTGGGCCCATTATTCAGCGCATTGCGAAATGCAGTAAGACCGGTGGCCATGCTGTTTGTGTTAATGCTGATGTTCGGTACCCGCATCGGTGAAACCCGTTTAGCACGTTGGGACCACTTTGCCGGTGATTACTGGTTTATTCCCGCCGAGAATGCCAAGAACCGCCAAGAGCATCGCTTACCTATGACGCCGACAGCCAAAAAGCTGATAACCCATTACGCCCAGTGGCAATACACCCATGTGGGCAAGCGGGCGTTTTTGTTCCCAGGCGAAGTGGGGCCGGTGAGCATTCGCACTGCGCAGTATTGGAGTGAGACGATTCGGTTTAAGGCGTTTACCTCCCATGCGCTGCGCAAACTATGCCGCACCATTATTGCCGACATGGGCGTAGATACCATGGTGGGTGAGCGGATTTTGAATCACACCTTGCCGTTACTGCTGCGCACTTACGTCAACAGCACCTTAGATAAGGGCATGTTGATGGCGTTGGATGCCTACCATGCGCACTTAATCACACTGGGGTTTGATGATGTGGCGCCCGAGATAATGCGCCAATCGACCACTGAGCCGAGTGAGCCAGACGAGCCAATGTTAGTGGGGTGGTTATGACAATGACAATGACAATAACAAAAACAATCACAAATAAAACGAGTGGGTTATGGACTTCACGCAGGAGGATTTATGGCTAATCGCGCCGCGGATGTATTGAAAGTAGGTCGCCGTTTACGGGGCATGACCCAAGACGAAGTGGCTGAGATTTACGGCATTAGCCGCAACACTTATCAACGTTGGGAAAATGGCCGTACTACTGCACCCTATGACGATGTGACATCGATATGCCTTGATGTGTTTAAGCTTTCGATTGAGAAGATAAATGAGGTGGCCAATGGGCTTTAGCGATGAACCCGAGCAGAGGATGAACATTAAGGCGTTGCGGTTAGGGTTATATCGCTGGGGCCGGTATTGGGTGTACCAAGAATTGGGCAAGGGGTTTTCAAACCGCAGTGCCTGCGACCGTTTAGGTGAAGCCTTGGGCGGCGGCAACTTAAAGCACGAACTCAACGTGCCTGCCCACGTCGCGCATTTTGACCACCTCGTTGAGCAGTTATCCATAAACTGCAAACGCGCCATTCGCGCCCATTACCTCTGCAAAGAGCAGTGGGCCTTAATGGGATTTGACAGCAAAAAGTCTTACATCTTCTGGTTAAGAAAAGCCGAAATGGCACTACTAGATAGGATGAATTAGAAGGAACGCCCTCTTGCGAGGGCTAGCGGGTTAGACGGTTGTCCACCAAGACTGCTAACCCGTTGACTGGATTTTATCAAAGGTTCGGCCCGTTATCTCGGTAAATGGATAGTGTGCCGCGTATTTATTATCGGGCTGTTCTCACCGATTTGTATGAGCTTAAAGTTCTGAGTTGCTGTATCGGGCTGTTTTTTAGACTGTAGTGACATTGTTATTTTCAAACAGAAAAGTGCGTTCGTACACATCGACACTCCCTTGGTAAGTGTTGGCGATGCCAAAGTAATTGATCCAGCTTTGCATGTGCTCTTTTATGATCTGTCTATTGAACGCGATATACAGAGCATATATATCCTTGTTGGAAAGTGGTCGGTGAACTCTCTGAACGGTGAATAAAATAGATAAGGAGACATGTACACACAAAAGAAACAAAGTGGTTCTATCGCAGAATTATGAACTCTACTAGAGGGCAGTGAATCATGCTAGGTAAGTCAGACTCACTGAAAACGTATGACTGAGTGCGCAGTTATGGTTAGTTAACATGACTCCGTTAAATAGTTTATCGTCTAGGTTTAGTTTGCTTTACCCAGAGCCAAAGACCACTCAGCGATACCAACAACAATGCCAATCCGAAAATATCCCATATCCATATGGCGTAGGCTCCAAATAAGCGGCCGCTATGTAGATCTAGCATCACTCTTTCCCAGTTGAGGTTTGCGCTGCGGGCGTATTGAATCAAATCAGCATCTACTGAATCCTTTGGCGTAACCCAATGCAACGGCGCTAATGGCTGCGCAGGTATCCAATCGATAAGATTTTCATCAGCTTGATAATAGCCTGAAGTGGTTTTAAGCCAAACACGATTGACTGTTGCGAGACGAGTTGCATCGAGAGTGAACGACTCTATGGCTAAGGCCTCTAAACCCTTTGGTAAACCTGTGCTGCTATTTTGAGTTTCCTGTAAGTGCCCTTGGCTATCAAACAGATAAAGTTGATCATTATCAATAGCTATCAATAGATTAGATAAAAATGCCGCACTAATTAATTGGCTTTGAGCCTCGAGTATTGGTTCATACCCTAGCCAAAGTCGGTTATCTGTGACAAATAGCGGCTGGACTTGACTGCCAAATTGGGCAATATGATGGGGGGGCGTAATCCCGTAATAATCCAACAACCACGTTTGTTGCACAGGGGATTTATTCAGCTGCAGTGCTTGGCTGTGATTGATGGCTTCACCCGTCACGACGAGCAATAGGATAAATAAACAGCTTAAGATACCCAGCCTACGGTGCCAAGGGCGAAGTGCGCGGGCAAGTTTGTAGCGAATAGTCGGTATTGTTTGTGATTTGTGCTTTCGAGTCATAGTTACATTTACGTCTGGTTAGTTGACTATTATTGACTCATTTCGGCTTTGGTAACATGGTTATGGAGCCATAAAGCAATACGAGATAGTTTCGTCAAGGCTCTGACCGAAAGGGTGGCACCAGTAATACCGTCAATATGCTGATCGAGTTGTGTTTGGTCGTCGAGTTTGGCTGATTTGAATTGATCCGTAAAGAAATCATGGCGAACTTCATCGCCTCGGCTTTCACGATAGACCAATACCTTCGTTCTGACGATGGCTTCATCTTTAATATGGATCCCGACGGTGATTGGTGCTTCTTTGCCTATTTCATCTAAAATCCACACGGTTTCATTGTCTTGCTGCCAATAACGAATGCGCATCTTATTGAAACTATGGGCAAGTATCGATTCGATAACCTGCTTCGCATGATCATCAACCCAAAAGACCTTAGTTGTGCCTTTATTGCCATTAAACGCCTGTTGAATAAAAGCATCGGTACTTTGATATTCGACGGCGCTTAGCCGCAGAGGGCATACCGCGAGTAATAATATCGCTAGGCTGCTAATCAATGAGCTGCCAAGGCGCTGGCTCACCTTTGTCAGTGCTGCGAAAAATGTGCCCATAATAACCTTCAAAAATAACGAATAAAGTCACACATCTGCAGATGTGTGACTTGACGAAAGTGAGAAACAAAGTTTAGAACTGGTAACCCACGCCTAAGTTGAAACCGTCGGCGTCTTTAGCACCGCCCGCTTTTTCATAATCGGCTTTAAATACCACGTTTTCATGTAACCAGTAATTCACACCAATATTAGTTTGGGTGATTTCGGTGTCAACATCATTGCCAGCCTTGTTATCCCACGCATTGTAACGGGCAAAGACACCAAAGCTTTCGTTGAAGCGATATGAAGGCTCAATGTAATAGCCTTTCTGCTTATCTTGTCCTAGGGCTTCTGCCTCTTTGCCATCGATATCCCATTGAGCATAAAGTGCTTTAATGGTGAAGTTTTGAATGCTGTAGATAGCGTGCGCGGTTAACAGTGTGGCCGATGCCGTATCGACATCCGCAGCCCCTTGGGTTAAATCAGATTGATATTGTGCAGAAGCAGCCAGCTCTAAACCGGGCACAGCCGTGTATTTCACGCGGGCGGTATAGGCTAAATCTTCACCCTTAGCGTTAGATACTTTTTGGCGACCGCTACGAATATTAAATGCTTTGTCGCCCGTTGTGGCAACAGCAAGACCGCTAGTCACTGCGGTATCAAATGCAAGGCCAGGTGCCGCTTTAATATTTAACGCTAAACCCGCCTCCCACCAAGTAGCAGGGATGATGTCAGCTTCAACCGGATTACGCTCAACACCGTAAAATGCAGGTGGCTCGTGGGTTTCGTTGATAATACCGACAGGCATCAGGAATAAACCCGCTTTACCCGTGAAGCTCTGGTTAAAATCATGCTCGATATAGGCTTGTTCTATCTCGACTTCCCCCTTTTTACCTTCGCCAGCCAATGCATGTTCCACTTCTAGCTCAGAGAAAAAACGGGTTTTCTCAGTAAATTCATGGCCAACGAACAACACAAAACGATGAAAATCGAATTCTTTTTTGTCTTTGCCTTTAATGTTGTCTGAAATGTTGTTGTAGTGCAGTTCGCCATAACCACCAATAGTCGTTGCACTCTTACTTGAGCCAGTTTCTTCAACGGCATCGGCGGTTTTTTCTACGCGTTTTTCAGTTTCTTCTAAGCGTTTTTCAAGATCCTGCAGCACTTGCTGTTGCTGCTCAATTACTTTACGCAGTTCTTGTGTTTCATTCGTCGCGAGCGCCTGATGGCTAGCAAAGAGGCTCAATAGCGCAGTAGCAAGTAGTGTTTTTTTCATTATTTCCCCTGAAATGGTTACAATTTGTAAATGTATGTAAAAATCGTTAGCGATTTTACATATTGGTTTAAATAATGCAAACAATTCGCATTTGGATTTATGATTTAGATCAATTCTTATTTAATTTGAGTTCGGTTTAATAAGTTATAACTGCAATAGCATTCAACTCTGTGTTAGTGATATTCAGTTGTGGCTTATTGTCATTAAATTGATAAGCGATCTGCACCGCTTCATATAGAGCACATCACGTGCTCTGGCTGTAAATAAAAAGTTTCAGCCAGTGGCTGAAACTTCATCTCTGCATCAAAACACAAGCTGGAAGTTGATATTCGCGTTCGAGGATATTGATTAAGTCAGAAAGCTGTTTTACATCTGTTTAAGATTTATCGCAGTGAATTGACATATCACGCAGTTCAAGCAATTTTTGCTCAAGATTACTTCATAGGTATCTACCAGTGGAAATCAGTCTTTTTATGTGTGTTTTAGTAGCCTGATAATGTTGTAGTTTCACCAATGGTTTTATACCAGATACTGCTAAAAAGTGGGTAATACCGCGATGAGATTGAAAGCCTGCTATGACGCAGTTTATGATTATAAGCGATGACTGTATATCGTTCTGATAAAGCCTCTTACACAGACGATTTTATAGTCTCGCCTTTTGCATGAGCCATTTACCTGTAGGTTTCATAGTGGGTGTAGAGTATGAAGCCAAGCAGAATCCCCAATCCCATTTGGCTTCATTTACTCTTTGATTAACTCTTTTTCGAGAGCACCTTAAAACTGGTAGCTCACGCCGACATTCATTGTGGTTCCTAAGCCTTTAGTGTTGTAGCCTTTAAAGGTAAAAGATTGCGAGCGGGCAGAGTAATAATCTTCGTTGAACAGGTTTTCTACACCCAGGGATAAAGTCCAATCATTTATTTGGTAGCTACTGCTCAAATTGACAATGTTGTAATGCTCAACGGGGCCTTGGCTGCCAACATATGCACCATTAATTGGCTCGAATCGGTCGCGATCGCCGATATATAAATAGGCCAAACTTATATTGCTGTTATCTGTGGGTTGCCAATCTAAGGTAGCGGTAAATTTAGGTGGTGAGATGATTTGCCCGTCTAAATACTCATCTTTTTCGGTATCTTTACCTTCGACAAAACTATAGCTCATGCCAGTGCTGAGATTGTCTAACCAAGCGTAACTGACTTGTGCTTCGTAACCCCAAATTTCTTGCGGGGCACGAATAGGAACATAGGCACCTGATACTGCGTCGTATTTGCTGCTGGTGCCGAGTTCTGATTCGCTGAAAAAGGCCGCTAGCTCATAGGAAAAGGCATCAACATAGCCTGAAATGCCTATCTCATAGTTATCAATAATGGCTGCCTGTGATTTGATTAAGGCGATATCATTGACTGCCGCAGCGCGTAACAACAAACCAAGATCAGAAATATCTGCTCCTTGGGAATAACTGATAAACGGGCTAGCAAAGCTGCTGCCTGTATAACGTAACCCTAAGTTATAGGTGGTGGCGTTAAAGCCGAGATCGCCTCCTTTAACATCAATCGATTCGGTACATTGAGTCGCACTCGCACACAGTTTTAACGTACTGTAATCTTTAACACTTAAATCCACACTATCCTGACGAACTCCCGCCTTAATGACCCAATCATCAAATATCACCCATTTAGTTTGCAGATAGAAAGCAAGATTGGTCATGTCCATTTCAGGTACCCAAATACGGCCATCTTCAAGGGGCTGGCTGCTGATATCCTGCAAAGCATCGACCCCATAAACAAAATTAGTGACTATGTTGTCCCAATCGACCTCGGTATTAAAGTTGGCGCGTAAGCCAATTTTTTCAGACAGAATAATCGATTGCCCACCGCTGTATCCTTCTGATGGATTAGCGAGTGAGGAAGAGAAGAAAAACATGTTATCAATTTTTTGGCCGTAGGCGTCTAACACCATTTGTGTGCTATCTAATAATGCATCGTCCACATACTTCAAGGTAACGTTATGGTTACCCTTAGGTCCCTGTGGTTCGCCGAGTTTAGGCTTGCCTGAGGTATCTTTAATGGCGTAGGTTTTAACGCCAGAATTGATACTGCCACTGACATCAACTAAGTCTGCATCCTGTTGTGCTTCGTAGTAGTTGTAGGTGAATTGCAATGACTTTGCGTCAGTAAACTGGTATTGCAATTTGGTAAATAGGTTTTGTGTTTTCGTTTCGGATAATCCATAAACTAGGCCTGGTACGTCACCTTCTGCATCACGCTGTAGGCCCGTTTCTTCGGTCACAGCATTTAATACATAACTGAACTTTTCAAGTGAGCCATCCACTCCAGCATTAAAGCGATAGCCAGCGCTGTCTTCAAATTTGACTGTGCTGAATTTACTCGAGGCACCAAGATTCACTTGTGCTTTACTGTCGCCAGGTTTCTTGGTGATGTAGTTGATAATACCGCCTGCTGCACCATTACCGTAAATCGAGGTTGCACCTTTAATGACTTCGATACGCTCTATGGCGTTCGCATCCACTGAGCGCATATCAAGCGAGCCATTACGCAATGGTGTCGATTGCGGTACACCATCAATCAGTATGAGTGCCTTACGGCCACGTAACGTTTGTCCTGCATTACTTGAGGTTCCTGAAGATGGCGCTAAGCCAGGGACTCGCATTGCTAGAATATTCTGTAGCTCGGAACTGACCTTGAGATCTTGGTTAAGCGTGGCGTTATCAATTAAGGTGACAGATGAGGGGACTTCATCAATACGCTCCACGACGCGACTTCCTGAGATAATCAGGCGTTCAATATTTGCAGGTGGCGTGGTAGAGGTCACTGGTGTGGTGGCAAAGGCCATACCTGACAATAGCACTGAACCAACTAAGGCATAACGTATTGAAGCAGCACAGGGGGTGAGCGCGAGTCGCATAGTAAATCCTATATAAGTGAAAACGGAATAAAACCTAGCATTGAGTCCAACCAAAGACTTATGCACCAAGCAAGAAGGGCACGAATGATAATTATTACCGAAAAGTTTTGCAGGTTATTTACATTTGTTAATTTTTATGGAGATTAATCTTTTTCTGTCATGGTGATGGTAAAAATAATGTTGAGTCACTTTAATTGGGTTGCATCGACTTACATTTGGCTTAGCGGCCCTAGCTCAGTAAAAGCTTTCCATTAGTAGAGCCCGTTTGGCTCAAGGATCTTCACGCCCGTCATGGGATTTAAAGAGTACCAGATGAAATCAATGCGTTTAGGCTTAGTGGGTTTGGCAGTCGTGCTCGGATTATCGGCCTGTGCGACCACGCAATCGCCGATGGGTCGTGGGTAGACTTGCACTTTCTGCGACGCAGATAAGTATGACGAAGGTCAAAAAACGTAGACATTGCTGAAGTCAATTCTAACTAAATGGCCAAATTAACCTTACATCTTAAATACGAAACCAAACAATGGAACGAAAAATGCCACTTACACAGAGAATTTTATAGTCTCAAATCTGATTTATTGATGCGGTTAAAGGCAGATGTAAGGTGAAGCAGGTTCCTTGACCTTCTGCGGAGCTGGCAATCAGGGAACCACCCAGTATGCCCACTACAATATTTCGGCAAATTGAAAGCCCTAGCCCCGAACCACCCGAGCCAAGTTTAGTGGTGAAGAAAGGCTGCCATATGCGCGCTAAAATAACTTCGCTCATACCCTTGCCGTTATCGGTCACATAAATAGTAACGTAGTCGTCTTTTATTTCAGCGCTTATGGTGATTGTGCCACTGTCGGTTGGTTCGAAGGCATGTACTGCTGCATTGTGTAGTAGATTTGAGATTACTTGCCCAAGCGCCCCAGGGTAACCATCGCAACTAATTTCAGGGCTGATAGTGTTTTCGAAGGTCCATTTTACGTTTTTATGGGCGGTACGTAACATAGTGATATGATCATTAGCGACGTCGTGTAGCTTAAAGATACGACGCTGCTCGGATGTTTGGTCTACTGATATGTTTTTAAAACTGGCGATGAGGTTGGCCGCACGCAAGCAGGAGCGTAAAATCATGGGTGTGCCTTGGCTACAGTGCTCAATATAATTATCGAATGTTGAACGGAGCATCTTGCCGTCTTTAATTTGTGCCGCTATATCTTTAGTATTGGCTTCTAGCGCAGAGGCTGCCGTTACGGCAATGCCGATAGGAGTATTTAGTTCGTGGGCAACCCCAGCAACTAATGCTCCGAGAGAGGCGAGTCGTTCTGACTCCATTAAAGAATGCTCAGCTTTTTTTAGCTCCGCTTGCTGTCGCTCACGGTCAATCTCAATTTCAGAGAGGCGCTTTTCCGCGCGTGCAATACAGCCTGCAATGCTAGCTTCTAACCCACCATGAATGCTAAGTGCATCTACATACTCGCCATGACCGAGGTGCGATATATGTTTTTCAATGGTGCCCAGAGATGCACCGAGAATACGTTGTAATGCCCATGCCGCTAAACCAATAGTGAGTGCCGATAAAATGGCTAGTAAGGTGAGCCAATATTGTAGAGCAGTTGCAGTTTGTAAATGAGACTGCACGTTAAGTTGCGTGCGTTCATCCAGTGCTACGGTGAAATTTAAAATAGGTAACATAACGCCGGCTTTGGCTTTTTGATAATCGTTTGAGTGAATAATGGTAATGGCCTGCCAGCTTTGTGTTTGTCCATTACTTGTTGCTTGCTCGCGAAGTACCATTGCTTGGCGCTCCAAATTAACAAGAGCGTCAGAGCTATCTTTGGCAGCGTTAAGTAAACTGAATTCATGCTCGGTGACATCGGCCTGACGCATTAAATCCGTTAACTTTGCAGCAGTACTTAGTGGGCGAGGCCTTTTATCAGACTCAAGAACTAAATCCCAGTATATAGAAGAGTAATTTTCAGGACGCGGCACTAGACCATCACGAATGTCGAGCACTTCCTGAAATTGTTTCTTATACATAGGGTTACCTGCCACCACGTATAAGCGAACCATGCGAGTAAGATCATCAGAGGTTTGCCGTAGCTC
Source organism: Shewanella scandinavica (assembly GCF_031932065.1). Classification (NCBI taxonomy): domain Bacteria; kingdom Pseudomonadati; phylum Pseudomonadota; class Gammaproteobacteria; order Alteromonadales; family Shewanellaceae; genus Shewanella; species Shewanella scandinavica. Next base: position 6,968 of record NZ_JAUOES010000006.1, on the reverse strand, counting down.
ATCAGCTAAGTGAAGAGAATGCTCGCGATTGAGCTGGGCCTTATCAATTGCGAGCCTAGAGTCCATATACAAATAGAACGTTATAGACATGGCCAAAAGTAATAAAAATGCGGCAGCCAATGTGGCATAGAATACGCTCAATGCATGGGGCTTTTTCATTGTGGATATCCAATCAATGTTTGCCAAGGCCATAGTATTCACACAACACTGGCGGGAGTCGTTTTTCTGTAACTAAAGCTAAAATAGCTTGCACCACAAGAGGATCAAACTGGCTGCTGCTGCGACCGAGGATATAGTCTATTGCCTGATTAAGGGGCCAAGCGGTTTTGTATGGGCGCTCACTCATTAAGGCATCAAATACATCAACCACAGCTACAATGCGTGCACTGAGTGGGATTTGCTCTCCAGATAATCCACTTGGATAGCCGTTGCCGTCAAAGTATTCATGATGGCCGCCGGCAATTTCAGCTGCGATAGAAAAATAATTTCTGCCTTGTATCAATTCGGATGCTTTAAATAGAATATCTTCACCCATGCGGGCATGTGTTTCCATGATGGTGCGCTCGTCACTATCTAGTTTGCCTTTTTTTTGCAAGATGCAATCTGGAATGCCTATTTTACCTATGTCGTGGAGAATACTCGCCCAACCTACTTTTGATAAAAAGCCCTGAGTCAGCTCGTCTGTAAAATGTCCATTTTGCAATAGTTCATTAGCAATTGCCTCAGTCAAATCACGTACGCGTAACACATGCAATCCTGTGTCTTCATCCTTATGTTCGGCTAAGCTCGCCATGGCTACAACGCTGGCTTCCTGTGATTTTTTAAGCTGACCAAATAAATGATAATTGTCGTAGGCCGCTGACATGCGCTCACAAAATATTTCAAGCAATGCTTGTTCTGCAGCGTCAATTTCATATATGGGGGAGAAGTATATAAAGAATATGTGTCCGTTGTGTGCGGGGATGCAAAGCACGTCGTGAGGGTGTAGAAAAACGGATTTTTGGTTTTGGTGGGCTAATGCTATGTTGTGGGTTAACTCAGGCTGATTAATAAGACCTTGCTCATCGGCCTCAAGCGTTTCATACAGTCCAGTGGTAGCTATTATGGTTAACCGTTCTGGTGTATCTGGTTGCATGCCTTTGGCCATCACCAGGATGCCTTCTGGGGGGAACTTTAGCAGTACGCTAATTTGATCAAGTATACCTGAGGCAAACTGTTTCAGAGATGAAATGCGGTACAGGCTCGATGTGCCCTCTAAAATTTTCATCAGGCCGATGCGGTTTTCCTCGAGAGACCAAAGACTGTCATAGGCGCGCAGCGAAGAGATCACCACAGTGAATAGTTTTTCCGCTGTTAATTCTGTTTTTAATTTATAGTCGTTAATATCGTAGTCAACGATAACGCTTTTCTCAGGGGCATAGCCAGGTTGGCCAGTACGTAACACAATACGGACCATGTGATTACCTAATTCATTTCTGATCCATTTAACTAGCTTGAGGCCGGCGTCATCCGTCTCCATCACCACATCAAGCAATATAAGTGCGAGGTCAGTTGAATGGCTTATTATTTCGATCGCCTCGCTGGCAGAGTAGGCGTGTTGTACATTAAGTGTCTTGTTTTTATAGGTGAAGCTGTTTAACGTTAATCTGGTAACGTTGACGATATCAGGCTCATCATCTACCACTAATACATTCCACACTCGTTGGTGGTTTTTTTCTTTTGTTTCACAGGTGTCTTCGGTTAGCCAATCATTGAGAAAATCACTCATGTGGAAAGCCTCATTACTTACGAGTAGTTTGAGTTTGATAGTTATTGCCTAATCTGATGTATTGAGTCCGGTAGAGGTCCTATTTGGGTTTATCCGTGACTTGTTGTCCATCTTTCAATTCCACGTTGTTGCCTAAGATTGCAAGCAGGTCAATCCTTTGAGCCTTTTCCTGTTTTCTATGCCAACTCAAGCAGTTTGAAGACCATCGTTAAAGTTACTATCCCATATTTTGTATTTATTTTTTATGAGTGGTTAAATGACTTGGTGGTTTTTATTTGTATTTTAAGTGTAATGTATTTGTATATTTTTTGGTTTAATTTGTTGAGTAAATATTGTCACCCTCGCGGTTTTTTTCAAGGTAGCTGTCACTCTTGCTCAAATATTAAGCAGCTATTCTATTGGTGCTTTATTTGGGTTTAGGGTCACGGCTCCAAAAGCCTCACAGATAGGTGGGAATAAGGGGATAGGTGATAATTGACCTAGTGGTTTTAAATGGAGCTAGACGCTACTGAAAAATAAAGCGCAAAACCGCTAGGTTTCGACTCATATGATATTTCGGGACAGATCTTGTATGTAGCGCCTCACATTAGCTTAGTTACTGCAAAATCTGATAAGCAAGATGCAAACAAACTTCTTCCCTAGCAAATTTGGGGGCATAAACGTGCCAGAACTGATTGGCCTGGCATGAGTTTGGACCAAAGCGCGTGAGCCCGAAGCTCGCGCAAAATAGCAGAGTTTTAGAACGTGAATCAGACTAGGGAAGTTTGATTCACTGTAACGGTTTATCAAATCCCTCATGATCAGGCAACAAATGGCTGAACTTCGAGCGATGGCAAACTTTGGGTAGAAGTGGGTTAAAGCCATCTGTCGGATCCGGCATAAATAGGGCTGATATAGACTTGTTGAGCGACGATGACGAGTGTGAATATCGCACGTTTTCTTGGCATTAGTTGTTATAGTAATATTGCGTAGCGATAGGGGTATTACACCATTAAACTTCAACAGTTCTTCGATGCGGCCTAGATAATCCCTAGATCTCCTTAAAAAGTTGGGAGCACTCAAACCCATGCATCAGTAAGGCTACAGGCGAGTCGTTGCATCAACCCTAGATGAGGATGCAACGGCGTGTTTTTATTGCTTCTGTGTTAACGCTTTAGGGCGTGAAGGGGAGGGCGAAATGCGGGGTTTTTGGCTGTTTTTGGTGAATTGATGGCGCCCAAATGGATCTTTCTATTCGGCTCACGGTTTCGGTCGTTGCCTCATTGCCCAGGGTAAATAATACCAATCGTATTCACTGGATTGGCGGAACACAAGCCTAAGTATTAGCAGCATAAAAAAACCAGCACGAGTGCTGGTTTTTACTGTTAGAAGATTAGCGTTTGCACTTTAGGTGATTATTTACCTGAACAGCCGTAGGTGGTGAGGTAGGTATCAGCCGCCTTCGCGTTGACAATACCGTAACCAAAATAGACATCTTTCCCTGGGGTACCCGCATCCATTGCGGTCGCTTTTAGCGCGTTACGTATCTGGGTGCCAGTACATTCTGAATGGTTAGACCATACCAGTGCCGCCATACCCGATACCGCTGGTGTTGCCATAGAGGTACCGCTCATAAAGCCGTAATCGCTGCCACCAATAGAGACAGTGATATTCTGTGCTGCTAATAAGGCCGCTTTGTCTTCTAGGGCTGCGCCAACGGCAGGGATAGACGTCGCATTCGTGTCACCTAAGGTGGCGTATAACATGCCTGATTCATTGTTAACTATGACTGCAGCAACCCCGCCCGAGTTTTCACAGTTCAGTACTTTATCGTGGAAGGAAATGACGCCACGATCGATAATACATACCTTACCATTCGCATTTGCATCAGTGGCTTGTGCCGTACCCATGAAATAAGTGTCTGCCGACGCTGCACCTAGGTTTTCCATCGCAGAGGAGGCGACTGTTGCACCATCTGCCGTGACAGATGCCGCGGTAGCCATGCCTGCTGGGTATGTCGATAGGGTATCAACGCCACCGGCTGTGACTTCAACACAGATACCGTCGTTATTGGTCGCTCTCTTGCCACGACCGCTTAGACAGGTTGGGAACTGTGAGAAATCGGCAATATTATTATCGGCATCGTTGGCGCCAATCATCATGACGGATGGGTAACCCGCAGGATAGGAGCGCACAGAATTAGCGTCATTACCCGCAGCTGCAACCACTAAGCCCCCCGCGGCAGTAAAGGCGTCGAAGGCATTCTTTTCGGTATTGTTGGCACCACCACCGCCTAAGCTCATGCTGATGATATTCGCGCCCGCATTGCTACATTTATTAGCCGCATAGGCCAAGTCTGATGAATAGCCCCAGCCAGAGGCATTAAATACTTTCACTATGTGCATTGCTACGCCTGGCGCCATACCAATGACACCCATATTGTTATTTGCCGAACCTATGGTTCCAGCGACGTGGGTACCATGTGGACCGCCATTTTGAAACCAGTTACCTGTACCTGAGTCGTTGTCACCCGTGATATTGTTCCAGTCAAAATCTGGGTTTGAGTTATCTAAACCTGAGTCTATGACACACACTTTCATGCCCGCACTTGGGTTAAGGGCCACTTGATTCGCACGGGATTGATAAATGGCGTATGGGGTGACCTGTGCCGTCATTGGGTTGCCCACACTATCCTTATACAAGGACATAGGGTAGCGACGAAGATCTTCTTCAATCAGCGTGATATGTGGATTATTGAGTAGGCCTTTTACCTGTGCTAGGTCTTTGCCTGTAAAAGTGGCTGCAATAAATTGGTCGCCTTCGAGCTTAATGTTACCACCTAACTTTTTTGCTAGCGCTTTAACTACGCCCTTATGTCCAGCTTCAACTTGAATGACATAACGATGGTCATCCGCCTGTACTTGGGTGATAACGCCAACGGATAAAGCGATGATTGCGCTTGCTATTTTTGTTAGTTTCATTGTTTTGCTCCATTTGTGTTCAAGGTTGTCATTCCTAAGTTGCATCAAATGTCTAAATCGCATCCTTATGCTACAGACTAAAGTCCTATACTTAGGCATTTTCAAACTAACACAGGGGATGGGTATTAACGAGTGCATAACAAAATTAACAAAATGTGCGATTTAGCTGGTGTTAATAAACACTGACCAGTTTGTGAATGGCGCAGGCGTTGCAAGGCTAACATTCTAAATAAAATGATAAATCTATCTGTGTTAATTTAATGGCGCATGGCTGGCAGCATAGCGAGAGTCAGTCCGTTACTTCGTATGCTGCCTACAATAGGGCTGGCTATTGTCTAAGATGCGAGATGTTCAAGATAAAGCTGTTCGACTTTTCCCCAGTTAATCACTTGATAAAATGCGTCAATGTATTCGGGGCGCTTATTTTGATATTTAAGATAATAGGCGTGCTCCCATACGTCTAAGGCGAGTATCGGCGTGTGGCCATGCATCAGCGGGCTGTCTTGATTGACGCTATTTTCTACCCTTAGGTTGCCGCTGCTATCTAAGGTTAGCCATGCCCAGCCACTGCCAAAACGACTGACTGCCGCCTGGGTAAAGCGCTGTTTAAATTCGGCAAAACTGCCAAAGGTTTGTATGATTGCCTGGGCTAATTGACCGCTAGGCTCTGCACCGCCATTCGGGGACATGACTTGCCAAAACAGGCTGTGATTGGCATGTCCACCGCCATGATCGCGTACTATTGCTTGGAGGTTATCGGGTAATTGCTTAATTTGTCTCAGTAATTTCTCCAAGGGCCAAGTGGCATATTGATTGTCTTTTAAGGCCGCGTTGAGATTATTGACATAGGTTTGGTGGTGGCGACTATGGTGGATTTCCATGGTCAGAGCATCGAGGTGTGGCTCTAGGGCGTCGTAGGCATAGGCTAGTTGGGGTAGTTGGTGTGACATGTTTAACTCCTATTGTATTGTTTTATATCAATTAATACATTCGTTCTGGCCTAAATCTCATTAGTGATATCGCTGGGGGCTGGCTGGCTGTTTGAGAAGCTGGTTAGTCTGATTGTCAGGGCCATAATGTTGACAAAACTGCATGAGTTCTATGCGAGCCCTTTGTTGATGTAAGTAGAGGTTTGGCACCGCGATTTGTTGTTCGGCGAGCTGGTTGAGGCGCTGATAGGGTTGGCAAAGATGGGCACGCGCCGCTTCTATGTTGTGTTCTGCGCAGTAGCAATCGGCGAGATTATGGTGACTGATCACAAAGGCGCTGAGCATACATTCCGATAGTGCTGCAGTGTTATCTAGCACCCATTGGGTAATTGCCAGCGCTTGTTGATAATAGTGTTTGGCGGCAGACAACTGCCCTTGTTGAAAGGCTTGGTTGCCCTTGATGATTTTTTCTTGCCAAGGTGAGAGTGCCCCATAGGGCTGGCATTGGGTCTGTTCGGATAAAATAGTCATGTTGACACCCGTATCATAGAATTAGTCTACGGTATTGATAATGGTTATCAATTGCAATGTCGATGGTGGGAATTGTTCTCATCTTTACATTATGAAGGCATGTGCTGCTGCAAAATGGTACCGAACAACAGACAGAAAAAATCTAGGGTCGGTTTTTGTTTGCTGATGCATCTTGAGCGGCCGATACCTATCTTGTATAACCAGTGACAAAAATGTGGCTATCCATTTTAGATCAACAACATAATGCACTTTTGGTTTGTCTACAACTTGTATGAGCTAAAATTGCTTAAATGAGAGTCATCAAAAGTTGAAGGGCTAAAGCTAAGGCATAAAAATGAGCTAACTCATTAAAAAATAGTGTATTTAAGACATGCTAACCCACCCAATAAAACAAATGGGCAGTGATTGGTTTAGTTAAGCAGGATTACAGTTAGTTGCTGTGAAAGTGCTGACAGCTTGCCGCAAAGTGCCGTCGTCGCTTTTCTAGATGTTCACAGTAATCAGTGAGTTCTTGCAGCGTACCCACCGGACCGCGAAATAGCTTGCCAAACTCAGTAGTGAGCTTGAGCCAATTGTCATGTGGGATATTTAATCTTGTCAGTAACTTAGCGCTATTTTCACTGATTGCTCCACGTTTATCATTGCGGATTATTCGGCCTGTATCATCCACTAATTCGAGATAATCCGTTAAGTAAAACGCAATGCCATTGGGCTGGTTCTCGCGCTCATTACCGATAAAAGGCAGTAGATTTTTAGGTTGTTCACCTTTTAATGCGGCCC